>CAZFPN010000006.1:3208-22358 GCA_964521015.1 uncultured Rickettsiales bacterium
ATGACAGCAAAAGAAAAATCAGTTTCCGCAAGAGCCTTGTTCTTTCGCGAAAAAGAAGAAGAATATAAAAATGGGCGCATTGAAATCACCGAAAAGCTAGATGCCGAAAAAAAGCTACGCGATGCGGAACTTGAATTCATAAAAGCGAGGTTTGAAAGGCTTATCACGATTTATAAAATCAAGAATTTATCAGGGGAAGAATTGTATTAAATATGACATTCGTCAACATTTTGGGGCTTTTGTTTTTCGCAATTAACCTCATTTCTTCAAGGGACATATGTGCTTTTTTAAAACTCGGCTCACCGATGGTTTTCATTTTGTTTGCAGTTTTTTACCTCACCGCTTTTAACAAAATTTTCGTAAAATCACTTTTTTGTTTTTTGTGGATTTTGACCTCTCTTTTAGCATTTTACAAGCTTTTTTACGGGGTTTATTTCAATGTTGAAATCGCACTTTCATTTTTTGATGTCAGAAGTCAGCCACATTTAATTTTAGAACTTTTAGAGCTAAAGCTTATTTTATGGTTTGTTTTCGTTTCAATTTGCCCTTGCATTTTGGTGATTTTATGGAAGGCGAAAATGCCAACATTAAAACAGCGAATTTTAGGTTTTTTATTTTCTTGCCTAGTGGTGATAATTTTTTTCGTATCAACAAGAGACAGCCTAAGAAGGGACGAAGGTCAAAGCATTTCAATAGGAAAATCTTCCATTTCCATCTTGCATTTCGCCCCATTTGATGCAATTTATTCGCTTGAAAAAGCATATCGTTTTGTGAAAAAAAAGCCAAAAGTGATGTCTCTTGTGCAAGAATACGGATTTCAAGCTGAAGATTTACCTCAAGACTTAAAAATCATCTTCATCATTGGGGAAACAGCACGAAGCGATAGATTTCAAATTAACGGATATGCCCGCGAAACCTCACCCAATCTTGCAAATTTGCAAAAATCAGATGGCGGTTTTTTTTCCTTCAAAAATACAAGAGCCTGCCGAACTTACACAAAGGCATCAGTTCTTTGCATGTTTTCAAGATACACAGAAAAAACCTTCCAGCAAAACCCTACCGAAACCGCATTCACTGAAGTTTTTGCGAATTTAGGCTTTAAAATCAGTGTCATTTCCTTGCAAACTTTAGGTGAATTTTATAAATATATAGGGGCAGAAAAAGTGCTTGTCAAACAAGATGTTTTACTCAAAACAAAAAGCGCATTAGACGGCCAACTGACACCCCTCGCACAAGAAATAATGCAAAACGAAGGCAGGCAATTCATCGTTCTTCATTCAATCGGAAGTCATTATCATTACCATCAACGATACCCATCCGATTCCGAAAAATCCGATTCTGCAAAATTTGATTTTGAAAAATTCACCCCCACTTGCAAAGATAAATTCAAAACCTGCAACACAGAAATGCTTAACAACACATATGATAACAGCATTCTTTACACAGACCATTTCATAAATGAAGTCATAAAGCTTGCAAAAGAAGAAAAAGCCGTCGTTTTTTATATTTCCGATCACGGCGAAAGCCTCGGCGAAAATGGGAATTTCTTCCATAGTTTTGCAATGGAAAATGCCCCAAAAGAACAACTTGAAGTGCCATTTTTCGTCTATATTTCACCAGAATTTGCAAAGCACAAAGTTGGCAAAAAAATGAAAGAAAAGCTTGAAAAACACAGAAAAGAAGGGCTTTCACACGATAACATCTTTCATTCAACACTCGGTTGTCTTGGAATTTCAAACCAATCGCAAGATAAAAAGCTGATAGACGAAAGCCTGAATATTTGCCGTTAATCACTTGTTAAATTTCCCAAGAGTCATGTCTCTTTTGAAGTCCTCAATTGTGTAGGAAAAAATCATAATGTCTCTCATCCTGTTTTTGAAGAATTTATACTTACGAAGCAAGCCTTCATACCTAAAGCCAAGTTTCAAAAGCAAATTGTTTGAAGCATCATTTTCTTGCACCGTAGTCGCTTGAATGCGGGCAACCCCCATATTCATAAATGCAAATTTCACAACCTCACGAATGCAGGCAGACATAATGCCTTTGCGCTGAAAATCAGGGTGAATATCATATGCGATTTCTATTCTAAAGTTAAACCTGTTCCAATCATGAAAACCACAACCGCCAATCATTTTGTCTGTTTCTTTTTCGGCAATCGCCCAATAAACAGTGTGTTTGCCAGCAAATGCCTGAAGCGTGCTTTCAATTTCAAAAAGCGAATCTTCTTCTTTGGTTGGAATCATCGCATCAGGAATGAATTGGTTGACTTCAGGAATTGTGTAAAGCTTGAAATATTCAGGGGCATCAGTTTTTTTGAACTCCCGCAAAATAATTTTTTCATTAACTTCCAAGACAGGGAATTTTTCAAAAAAATCCATACTAGAAAGACATTATTTCATCAACTTTTGTTTTCGCAAGCCCTTCAAGGGTTTTCGTGCATTCGTCCGTGAATTTTTGAATTTTCTCCTCCGATTTTTTCACCACATCTTCAGCGAAGATTTTATCTTTCAAGCCTTTTTTTAGAAGGTCGTTTTGGTCTCTTCTAATGTTTCTAACGGCAACTTTTGCATCTTCCAAAGCCTTCGTTACAAGCCCAGCAGTTGACTTTCTGCGTTCTTCACTCATCGGGGGCATCGTCACCCTAATGGAAGAGCCTTCAACAGCCACAGAAACTCCAAGGTTAGCCGATTGTATAGCCTTTGAAACATTCCCCGCAAGCCCAGCATCATGCACCCTTACCATCAAAGTTTTGGAATCGCTCACATTGATGCTTGCAACCTGCGAAATTGGTGTTTCACTTCCATATGCTTCCACCCTAATTGCGTTAAAAATGGCAGGACTAGCCTTCGTGCTAAGCCCAGCAATTGAATTTTTAAAATTTTCAATTGTTTTTGCAAATCTTTCTTGCGTTTCTTTTAAAATGCTTTCAACATTACTCATAAAACTTTTTTTAAAAAATATGTTTAAGATTAATACGCATTTTATAATTTTTGCAAGCATTTTTTTCACTTTTGCAGGAAAAACTTTAAAAGCAGAACAAAACGATACCTTCAAATGCACAAAACTTGGACATGTCAACTTCAGGAACGGGCCTGGAACACAATTCCCCATCATCTCAAAAGTTATGAAGAAGGGATACCCCCTTAAAATAGTTGATTTCGTTGATTCTTGGCTTGCAGTGGAAGACTTCAAGGGTGAAAAAATGTGGGTTTCAACAGGTAATATGTCAAGCAAATGCGGGAAAATCGTCAAAAGCAAAGAAGCAAAAACCTTTTTAGAGCCACAAATAACCGCCCCTTCCATCATCACCCTCGAAGAAGGCTTTATTTTAAGCGAAATTAAGTGCTACGAAAAGTGGTGCGAGACAAAAATTGAAGGCAAAAAAGTTTGGATACTCAAAGAACATTTATGGGGATGATTTTTATGGGGATGATTGCAATTAAATCAGCGTTTCCTCTTTTACAACCGCCTCAAAACTGCCATCTTCAAAAGCAATTTTCACAACATCGCCCCGTTTCAAGCCACGAACCGAAGAAATTTTCCTGTCATTTTTACTCACAATCGCAAAGCCCTTTTTCAAAATTTCATCAACATCAAAAAGCGTGATTTCAAACATTTTTTTCGTCAAAATTTCCTCGTTTTTTAGCACAAAGTGAAGAGAGTGCTTTTTTATCAAGAAAATCGCCCTTTTTAAGCCATCAAATTTACTTGCAATAACCATTTTCGCCCCTAAAATCGCCATTTTATAAGTGTTTAAGCCCTGATTTTTGCGGGCAATAACACCCAAAGCGACCTGAAGCAAAAAGCCCTTTTTCGCCTTTAAAGAAGCCATCAATTCATGCCTTGAAGGAACAGCCAAAAACACAGAAGCCGTTGGGGTAGGGGCTCGTTTATCAGCCACGAAGTCAAGCAAGGTGAAGTCCGTTTCGTGCCCTATCGCAGAAATTATAGGAATTTCGCTCGCAAAAGCCGTTCGCACAAGGAATTCGTTGTTAAATTCAAACAAATCCTCAAAACTTCCGCCCCCACGTGCCACGATTATCACATCAACATTCTTCTTTTTGTTGAAAAATTCAATTCCAGAAGAGACACTTTTCGCCGTGTTCACCCCCTGCATCACAGACTTAAAAAGCACGATTTTAGAAGGGAATCTTGCCTCTAAAGTCTTTAAAATATCATGCAAAACCGCCCCCCCTTCGGCCGTGATAAGCCCAATTTTAGCAGGCAAAAAAGGCAAAGGTTTTTTATATTTTTCGTCAAAAAGCCCTTCTTTTTCAAGCTTTGTTTTCAATTCGTGAAAAAGTTTTGCTAGCTCTCCCATGCCCGTTTTTTCGCATTCCAAAGCCGTAATTTGATAGTTAGAAGACTTCACAAAAGCCGAAAGCCTTCCCTTAACAACCACTTTCATGCCGTCTTCCATTTTAAAAGCAATTTTTTCCGCCTGATTTTTGAAGCAAACCACCTTAATCAGCGCCCCAGAATCCTTGAGCGAAAAGTAAAAATGCCCAGAAGGAACGTGATGCGAAAAGTTGGAAATTTCCCCCACAACCTTCACTGCAGGAAGCAAGTTTTCAATTGAAGTTTTCACAATTTCGCTCAGCTCGGAAACCGAAAACAATGGAATTTCAAGTGAATTTTTATCCACAAAAGCTGTTGCTATAGAGCTTTCATTCATAGAAAAAAATAACTTGACATTAAATTCAAAATCATTTTACCTTAAAAGTCAAACAATTTTTTGAATTTATGAAAAATATTTTTAAAATCGCCCTAGCAGGGGTTTTACTTACAACTTCTGGCTGCGTATTTATGCAAACAAATTCTGGAAGTGCATTACTTTCAACAAATGTAACCGAGCCACATTCCTTCGCAAACGGGGTAAATTCAACCAAAATGGGGGAAGCTTGCCAAAAAACGATTATAGGTCTTATTTCAACAGGAGATTCTTCAATTGAAAAAGCTAAAAAGAATGGTGGAATTACAAAAGTTGCATCAGTAGATGTTGCAAAATCAGGATTTTTAGTCTACGGAAAATCTTGCACAATCGTAAGAGGTGAATAATCACTTCTTAAACCAATTGCCTAACATTTATTTTTTACGCAATTGGTTATTTCTTTTTAGTTTCAATACTAACAGGGGAAATAGACCCACCAAAAGAAGCACCACCAAAAGTTGCATTAAACTTGTTCACATTTGCGGAACCAGCATGAACTGCCTTTTGGTCTTCTCTCCAAGCTTGGTGAATGAATATGTCAGTTTCTGTAAGGAAAGTTGACTTTTTGTAACTAGAAGATATTTTCATTGTTCTACCTTGAGAAAATTGAAATGTTACCTCCTGCATTTGTGGGTGTAAATTTTGTTTAGCCATAAAGAAAATAATTATTTTGCCACTTGAAGTTCTGCTTTTTTTCTCATCCTTCTTTTTAGCTTATAAGCTTCGTCAGTCAAAGAAAGCATTCTTGTTGTTAAAACATAGTTATCAAGAGAGCCGTGTTTTTGAATTGTCCTAATTCCTCTTGCGGAAATTTTTAAGTCAAAATCTTGATTTAAAATATCGCTACGGAACGATTTCGTTGTTATATTAGGGGAAAATTTCCTCCTAGTTTTGATGTTAGATTTTGATCTAGAGTTTCCAAAAGAAACCTTATAACCAAAAACAAAGCAAGTAGAAGCCATATTAAAAATATATAATTGTGTTTATATTAGACTGGTTTTTTTAAATTTGCAAGTGTTTTTTTTAAAAAAATGAAAACTTCTTCAGGTTCCATAGAAGCATCAAGCTCAAAAGCCTGCAATCCATAGAAAGATTTAAGTTTTTCCATATTTTCGTCAAAAACTTTTATGCGATTTTTAATAACCTCGGGGGTGTCGTCAACCCTGTTTGAAAAGGAATTTTCTGCTCCACACATATCACAAGAATTGTCTTTCAAAGGTAATTTGGTGATTTTGTTATAAACGGCACCGCATTTTAGGCAGGTGAATCTGTTGACTATTCGCTCAATAACAACATCTGGATTGATTTTAAATATACAAACGGCAGGTTTTGGAAGGTTTAAGGAAGAGATTGTCTTTTCCAAAAATTCCGCTTGCGCGAGGTTTCTAGGGAAGCCATCAAAAATAATTCCACTAAATTTGTTAGAGGACTTAATTTCGGAAATTTTGCTAGTAACGATGCCAAAAATAATGTCGTCTCCCACAAGTTCGCCTTTTGCCATTTTTTCATTGACTTGAAGGTAAAAGTTGGAAGCTTTGTCCTCCTTTGCCTCTCTTAACAAATCCCCAGTTGAAAGGTGAAATAAGTTCATTTCGCTCGCAAGCATTTTAGATTGTGTTCCCTTTCCAGAGCCAGGGGCTCCAAATAAAATTATATTAAAAAGAGACATATTATTTTCTAACTTTGTTTAACATTTTTGTGTATTTTGAAGAAAGCAAATATGACTGCACTTGAGCGAAAGTGTCTGTTACAACATTTACTATAATTAAAATACTCGTTCCGCCGATTATTAAAGATTGTCCATATGCAGATGCGAAAATTTCAGGTATGATGCAGACTATACTTAAATACGAACCACCAATAAAGCAAAGCCTATTCATTGTTGATTTAAGGAATGTTGCCGTGCTTTGACCTGGCCTTATTCCGTGAATAAAGTAGTTTGATTTTCTAAAATTTTCCGCAATTTCTTTAATGTTGAAAACAATTTCCGTATAAAAGAAAGTGAAAAACATTATAAGTGCTACATAAAATATTATAAACAATGGCTTTCCGTGTGAAAAAGAAAAGGCTATATATTGCAATATTTGGCTTTCGCTATCGCCCGCAAATGAAAGAATTGTTGCAGGAAGAAGCAAAAGTGAGCTTGCAAAAATTGGAGGAATAACTCCTGGAGGGTTGATTTTTAAAGGTAATTCGTTCAACATTCCCTTGTTTCCCTGCATTAAATTTCTTGCATGGTGTTGAATTTTGATTATCCTATAAGATTTTTCGCAAAATACAACAAAACCAATTGAAAGAACGACCAAGACCATAAATAAAATCGCAACAAACGGGCTTAAAGCACCGCTCCTTGCAAGTTCAAAAACAGATATGAAAACCTTTGGAAATTCAGTTACAATTCCTGTGAAAATTATCAAAGATGCACCGTTTCCAATTCCCTTTGATGTAATTTTTTCACCAAGCCATAATAAAAGAAAAGTGCCAGTTGCAAGAGTCAAAGCGACAACAAGCCTTTGATAAGCCGAGCCATATTTTTCAACTCCGAGAAACATATTACTTGCCCCCAAAGTGGAAGCAATGACATAGCCCTGAACGAAGGCTATAATAAGGCATAAATACCTTGTATATTGGTTAATTTTTATCTGCCCTGTTTCACCTTCTTGCTTTAAAGATTTTAGGCTATCAATGCTTGCAACCAACAGCTGCACGATGATTGAAGATGTAATATAAGGCACAATTCCGAGTGCAAAAACTGACATTCTTGAAAGAGACCCACCAGAAAGCATATCAAACATTCCAAACACACCTTTCGCGATTTTTTCGCTTAAATCACCAAGCAAAGAAGCATCAATAAAAGGAAGAGGAACGAAAGAACCGAAGCGATAGAAGACTAAAATCCCAATAGTGATTAGTATCCTATTTATCAGTTGCGAGTTTTGATTTTTTGCCATAATAATTTTGCAATACGAACTTAATTATTTACGATAATAACTTCTCCACCAGCTTTTTTGATGATTTCCAGTGCAGTTTTTGAAGCAGAATTAACCTCTATTTTGAAGGCTGTTTTCACTTCTCCGCGCCCTAAAAGTTTAACAAGTTGGTATTTTTTAATAATTCCAATAGAGATTAAATCGGAAATTTTCACATCTTTCGTTAAGTCGCCTTTTTGAATGTGATATTCAATAACTTCAACATTTAAAGCATGGTAAGAAACCCTTGTGTAATTGTTGAAACCGTGGCGTGGCATTCTTCTATATAAAGGTGTTTGACCCCCTTCAAAACCAGGCATTACTTTACTTCCACCTGTTCTTGCTGTTTGACCTTTTCCCCCGCTACCACAGGTTTTTCCAAGACCAGAGCCTCTTCCTCTTCCCACTCTTTTGCGAACTTCCGTGTTTTTCCTTCTTTCTGAAGATTGAAAACCTAATACTGTAGATACATTAACCATAAAAACAAAAACTATATAATAGTGTATATATTCTAACAAATTTTTTAAAAATCAAGCTTTTTTTTCAAAAAAATGAAAATATTTTTAAATCAGTAAAGAAAAGCCTCATTTTTACCTTGAATTTACTTGAAAATCAGGCTACCGACTCTAATTTCCGTTGCCCCTTCGGAAATCGCAATTTTATAATCGGAAGACATCCCCATGCTGATGTTTTTTATGCCGTTTTGACCTGCAATTTCACGCATTTTCACGAAATATGAAGCAGAATTTTTATTTAAAGGTGGAATACACATTATTCCATCAAATTCTTTCAAAGAAGGCAAATCTTGAAGTAAAAAGCCATTTTTTTGAGGTTCATTTCCAATGTTTATTTGTGCATAAAAAGTCATCGTTTTTCCATGCTTTAAAGCCTCTTTCTTACACTTTTCAAAAGAAGAAAGAGACTCAATCCCTTGAATTGAATTGCACATTTTCGCAATTTTCCTTAAATTTCCACTTTGGAAAGACCCTATAAAATTCAAAGAAACATCAGGTAAATTGGGTATAATACCTTCCCATTTTGCAAGTTCGCTCGTGTAATTTTCGCCGTATTCTAAATGTCCTGTTTTCTTCGCAAATGCAAGAATAAAATCTGCACTAATTCCTTTTGTGACAAGCACAATCTTCACTTTTCCAACTTCATTTTTCAAGTCAAAATATTTTTTGACCGCCTTTTCCAGCTTTTCATTCATATTTTCATTCATAAAATAACAATATCTAACTCAAAATCCTAATCTAAAAAAAGCTTTATGTCAAGGCAAAAAATGAAAGAAAAAAAAATTTTAAAAAAAGTGAAAATTTTTCTTGATATTTTAAATTTAATTGTTTATATAGCCTCATTAATATTAAAAGAATTCTTTATGTCAAACAATAAAAACCTTGAAAATAACAAGGAAATCCAAGTTGAATTGCTGGATAAAAGTGATTCACAAACCAACTTTGCTGACCTCAATGTGATGGATGCAAAGTTTGAAGAAGTTCATAACTCTATGCTTTCTGAGTTCGTGAATTTGCTTCAAAATCAAATCATACCTTCCCCTTACATTAAAAGTAGAATAGTGAATGGTAAAATCGTTGAAATTAACAAAAAACAAGGAATTGTGATTGTTGATTGTGGTTTAAAATCAGAAGCTGTTGTTGAAATAAGGGAATTTGCCGAATCTGATGACGAAAGCCTAATTGCGCAAGTTGAGCTAAACGTTGGGGATGAATACGAATTCTATATTGAATCTTTTGAAACACAAAAAAATGTGCTTTCAATCAATAGAAGAAGGGTTAAAAAAGAAAAAACATGGCAAAAAATTAGAGAAGCCTTCAAGAACGAAGAAATCATTGAAGGAATAATATTTTCTCGCATGAAAGGTGGTTTTTGTATAGACTTTGACGGAAATCTTGCTTTCCTTCCTGCAAGTCAAGCACGTATTAAAATCGCTACGAAGGGGAATGAAATCATCGGCACAAAGCAAAGTTTCAAAGTCATTAACATTGACGATAAATACCAAACTTGCATCGTTTCCTACCTTGCCGCGAGGGACGAAATGTTCGCAGACAAAAGAAAAGACTTCATTGATAACATTCAAGAAGGCGAAATCGTTGAAGGTGTTGTTAAAAGTGTTACAAATTATGGTGTTTTCGTTGACCTTGGAATTATGGACGGACTACTTCACATTTCAGATATTACATGGGATAGAATAACCCACCCATCAGAAGTGCTTGATGTCAACAAAACAATTAAGCTAAAAGTTATTAAAGTTGACAAAGCGAAAAACAGGGTTTCCCTTGGTTTAAAACAACTTACTCCAAATCCTGTTGCCTTCCTTGAAGAAAAATACAAAGCTGGACAAAAAATTAAAGGAAAAGTTACAAGTGTTACTGATTATGGCCTGTTCCTTTCAATTGAATCTGGAATTGAAGGTTTAGTTCACCTTTATGAATTAGATTGGGTGAAAGAAAAAGCAACCGAATTCCTTCAGAATGCAAAAGTTGATGACGAAATGGAAGCTATAATTTTAGGAATTGATATTTCTGGTCAAAACAAAATTTCTTTAAGCCGTAAGCAATTGCTTGATAACCCTTGGAAAAGCTTTATGGAAAGACACAAACAAGGTGACATTCTTGAAGGAACAATCAAAAGAGTTGAATCTTTCAGATTACTTGTTTCCCTTGAAGGCGGAATTGCTGGTGTCGTTCATGTTGACGATGTTTCTTGGGTTAAAAGCGACGATGCTTTAAGAAAATTTAGAGACGGTGAAAAAATTCAAGTTGTCTACCTAAATGGACAATTTGATGATAAGCAATCAAAAATTTCCCTTGGAATTAAGCAGTTAAGCTCTTCTCCGTTTGAAAAATACAAAGACCAACTTCAAACAAATGCAGTTATTACAGGAATTGTTTCAAGCATCGATTCAAACGGAATTGAGGTAACAATTTTTGATGCAATCAAGACATACATTAAAAAATCTCACATTTCTTCTGACAAGGCAGAACAAAGAACAAACAGGTTCGCAATTGGAGACAAAATTGATGTTAAAATTTCCAAATTTAATCAAGATACTGGTGAACTTCAAGCTTCAATTAGAAAACTTGAAGAAGACGAAAGAACAAAACTTCTTTCCGAATACGGCAACACAAACATCGGTGCAACAATTGGAAGTGCTCTTGGTGATGCTCTTAAAATCCACTCTGATGATAAGAAATAATTATGAAAGATGAAGACCTTCTTAACCTTATAAGAGTCGCTAAATCAAGCACCCTTTCAAGGCTTTTAAAAAGTGGGTTTTCCCTTTCAAAAGTTATTTCTTATTCAAATTCACTTGAAAATTCTTCGGGAAAGAAAATTTTACCTTCAAAAGAAAAGGCTGAAATTGAGCTTGAAAACTGTAAAAAGATAGGTGTTTCAATTATTTCAATAGAAGACGAAATTTATCCAAGTGATTTAAAAAAAATCCAAAATCCCCCTGTTTTACTTTATGCAAAAGGCAATCTTAACCTTTTAAAAAAAGAAAAATTCGCAATAGTTGGGGCAAGGGTGGCAAGTGTTGAATCAAGACAAATTGCTGAAAATTTCGCTAAATCACTTTCTGATTTTGGATTTACGATAGTTTCTGGTTTTGCATTTGGTGTAGATACTGCCAGCTGTATAGGTTCGCTTAAAAGTGGAACAATTCAAGTTTTAGGAAGTGGAATTAATGTGATTTATCCAAAAGAAAACACGAGTTTATATTACAAAGTCATTGAAAATCAAGGGTTATTTATTTCCGAAGTTCCACCAAACTGCCCCGCAAAGCCAGAAAATTTTCCTTCACGAAATCGGATTATTGTCGGCATTTCAAAGGGAGTTTTGCTTGTTCAAGCAAGTAAAAAAAATGGCTCTTCTGGCTCATTAATCACCGCTCGCATTACTCTCGAGGAAGAAAAAGAGCTTTTTGCCATACCAGGGCATCCTCTTGATTCCCGTTTTGATGGCGGAAACGACCTAATTAAGCATGGAAATGCGATTTTTACCACCACACCCGACGATATAATTTCGATGATTGGTTATTATGTAAATAAAAAAGAGAAAATTACAACCTTTAAGCCGAAAAATATCAAATTACTAGATGAAGAAAAGGAAGATATTGAGCTAATCGTTTCAACCGATTTGAAAGAAAAAATTTTAGCAAATCTTGGGACGAATGCAATCCATATTGATGAAATTGCATCTTTAATGGAAGAAAATTTGCAAGCGGTTCAAATCGCAGTTTCGGAGCTTGAATTATTGAGTAAGTTGCAACGACACAGAGATGGCAGATTTTCCCTAAATTTGTGTTAAGCGACTAACTTTTGAAGTAATTCTTCTAAAATTTGTTTTATTTCTGTGATTTTGGTGCTTTTTGGTCTTTCAAGAAGTAGCTTTTTTTCTTTTATTACACGAATTTTTACACCTTGATTATGAATTAAATCGTTAATTTGATTGAAAACTTCAACTGCAACTTCGGGGTAATATCGTCTTTCTCCTTTTCCAATTTCAAAAGGAACGTATTCTTCAAATTCTTCCGTCCAAAAGCGGATTGTATGACCTGCAACCCCAACTTTTTTTGCAATTTCACCAATAGAAAAAAGCTTTTTCATAACCTAAAAACGATACATACACTTTTAAAGTAATATATTAATTTTGTCAAGAAGTTTCTTGCTTTTTTGAAAAAAAACTTTTATTATAATGAAAAAACTATGAATTTGGAAGGTTTAAATCAATTAAAAAGGCTTGTCTGTGGCTGTTCTGGCGGTGTGGATAGCATAGTTTTAGCTCATCTTTTGCAAAAAAATTTGATTGATGCGGAAATTCACATCGTGATTGTTAACCATAATTTGCGATTAAATTCAGGTAAAGAGGCAGAAAATGTCTTAAAAGCCCTGATTTTGCAAGGTTTTGAAAAGGTCAAAATTCTTGAATGGAAGCACGAAAAAATTGACATAGGAATTGAAGAAAAAGCCCGAACAGCAAGACAAAATCTGATTTTTGGGTATGCTTTTGAAAATGGAATAACGGACATTTTTTTAGGACATCATTTCGGTGATTTGGAGGAAAATTTCTTCTTAAAACTTGGAATGGGGGCGGGGATTTTTGGCTTAACTTCAATGCAAAAAAGGAAAGAATATCGTTGGAACGGGCTTTATTTTAATGTTTTTCGCCCATTGATGCAATTTTCAAAACATGAAATCATTGATTTTGCCACGAAAAACAAGCTTTTTTTTGTCCAGGATGAAACTAATTTTGAAGATAAATTCAAGCGCAATAGGCTTCGCAAAAAGTTGGAAGATTTTGAAGTTCAAAAAAGTTGTTTTTTGGCGAGTTTTCAAGGACTTTTAATGGCAGAAAATATTTTAAAAAACCGCTTAAAAGAGCTTTTTTCTAAAGATGTAATATGGGATGAAAACTTTGGCTTCTTTTCTGCGGAAATGCCTAAAATAACACAAATTTTAAGAGATGAAATGATTTTTGCTTTAAAACAGATGATTTTCTATTTTACTGAAAGTTGCGAGGTGAGAGCGAAAGAGCTTGAAAATGCAATTAATTTTTTGCAAAATCTAAAACCTTTTACACTTGGTGGTATGGAAGTTTTTTTCGCTCAAAATAAGGTGTTTTTCATTAAAGAAGTTGTAAAAATCAATCATATAAAAATTAAGGAAATTTGGGATTTGCGATTTCATATTTTAGAAGAAGGAGTGCAAATTTTGCCTAAATTGCCTTACAAAATCATAAAAACTTTACCTTTTTGCGAAAAAAATCTTGAAAAAAAATATTTTCTTAAATATAAAATAAAACCTGTGGAATTTAAAATTTTATGAAGTTGACGATTGAAGACCTTGAATTTTCAATGTTTTTGGGCATTTATCCAAAAGAAAAAACGAAAATGGCAAAGGTGAGTTTTACCTTTGAAATTAGCCTTGAAACCGTGCTAAAGGAGAAAAATGAGCTTTCTTATCTTGTGAATTATGATGATATTATTTTATTGATAAAAAACAACTTTGAGGGTGAAAATTACGACTTAATAGAAGATGTAATCTTTGCAGCTGCCAAGCTTTTAAATGGGAAAATCCCCAATGTTTTAGAGCTGAATGTGAAGGTAAAAAAATTTGGAACACACGAATTTATCAACTTTGTAGCGATAGAAAAAACTTTTACGAGAGATTTTTTTATATAAAATATTATAAAAAAATTTATGAAAAAATTCACAAAAAAACCTTGACAAAATGAAAAATTCACAATAGATTTTATTAGTTTTATAGATTTTTATGGCGGAAATTAAGGTCAATTTTATTTTACCTAGTGGCGAAAAAAGGGAAGTTTCGGCTCCTGTTGGTCTTAGTGTTTTGGAAGTGGCTCACAGAACAATCGGGAAAGAGCTTCTTGAAGGGGCTTGTGAGGGGTCTCTTGCTTGCTCAACCTGTCATGTTATTTTGATGGAAAATGAGATTTCAACATTTCCCGAGGCAAGCGAAGAAGAAGAAGATATGCTTGATCTAGCTTTTGGGCTTGAGGCAACTTCAAGGCTTGGTTCTCAGTTGATTTTAAAGCCTGAAATGGCTGGTTTTAGCTTTAGATTGCCTGCTTTAAAGAAAAATGCTTAATTTATGCTCCCCATTCCTTTTGATGAAAGAGACGGTCTTTTGTATCTAGACGGCGAGTTTATCCCTTGGAAAGAAGCGAAATTACATGTTTTAACACATGCTCTTCATTACGGAAGTTCTTGTTTTGAAGGTCTGCGCATTTACGATGGCAAAATTTTCAAAAATGAAGAACATGCAAAAAGGCTTTTATTTTCAGCATCCGAGCTTGATATGAAAGTTAAAATTACAGCAAAAGAAATTGAAGAAATTTGCATTGAAATTTGCAGGAAAAACAATGTTTTAAATGGTTACATCCGCCCAATTTTTTGGCGAGGGAGCGAACAAATGCAGGTTTCCGCCCCTGAAACGAAAATCCATTTTGCTGTTGCTTGCTGGGCTTGGCCGAATTATTCGGAAGAAAAGAAAAAGTCTGGTTTAAGGCTTGTCATTGCGAAATATAAAAGAATGTCGCCCGAATGTGCCCCTGTTTTTGCGAAGGTCGGTGGGCTTTATGTTTCTTCCACGCTTGTCAAACACGATGCCGAAAAGCTAGGTTTTGATGACTGCCTAATGCTTGGAAGTCAAGGCTTTGTAGCAGAAAGTAGCACATCAAACGTCTTCTTCGTTTTTGATAATACACTTCACACTCCAAAGGCAGACTGCTTCTTGAACGGAATCACGCGGCAAACTGTCATAGAACTTGCCAAAACCCTTAATATTCCAGTGTTTGAAAGGGAAATCGCACTAGAAGAACTTGTAAATGCGCAGGACGCCTTCACAACAGGCACGGCGGCGGAAATTTCCAAAATTGCCTCCATCACAAAACGCGATTTGACCACCACTTTTGAATTCAAAGATGCCAAACTTTCCCACTTTTTAATGTCAAAATACAAGGAACTCACGAAATGAACTTAGAAATCGCAACCCCCGAAAAATTCTTCAACGGCGACCAAATTGGTGGAATAAAGGCATTTAAGAATTTCCTTGAAGAAAAGCGGAAAATCATCATAAAGCAGGGGGAAAGCAGGCAGAAAATCATCATCGCTTGCAAAAGTTTTGGTGTTTTTGAAGGAATGAAAAGGCTTTTTGATGAATTTCAAATCAATTTCATTGCCCTAAACACGATGGAAGATGCGAAGGAAATTTCGCAAAAGTATGTTGGGCTTTGCATTTACGACTTGCAGGAAGGCTTTGAAACCAAGAATTTTCTCTTCATTGCGGACGAAATGATAATCGGCAAGGCGCTTGTGAATGCGAAAAAAAAGAAGGCTCTAAACATCCAGAAAATGAAAATTTCCCTCAACCAATTTGAAAAGGGCGACTTGGTCGTTCACACCGAATTTGGGGTAGGGCTTTTTGATGGTGTTTTAACGATTGATACAAGTGGGCTTAAGTGCGATGTTGTCAAGGTTTTGTATCAAAATAACGATGCCCTCTATGTGCCGATTTACAACATTAATCAAATTAAAAAATACGGGGGCGAAGTGCCTGAGGAAGAACGACTTTCCTGCCTTGATAAACTGGGGGGAATTTCCTTTAAAGCCCGCAAAGCAAAGGCGAAATCTCGCATTTTTGAAATCGCAGCTAAACTGATGGAAGTGGCAGGAAGAAGAAAGCTTTTGCAAGCTCCTGAAATCACGATTAATGAAGAAAAATACGGGCTTTTCACCGCAAAATTCCCATATCTTCCAACCGAAGACCAAGAAATCGCAATAAACGACTGCATCGCCGATATTCAAAGCGGAAAGCCAATGGATAGGCTAATTTGCGGGGATGTAGGCTTTGGCAAAACGGAAGTCGCGATGAGGGTCAGCTTTTTATGTGCCGAAAACGGAGGGCAGGTTGCTATAGTCGTTCCAACCACGATTTTAGCGCGCCAACACTTCAACAATTTCACGAAAAGGTTTGAAGGCACAGGGCTTGTAATTCGCGAACTTTCAAGAAACACGACCGCAAAGGTGAAGGAAGAAGTCATCGCAGAACTTGAACTGGGTGAAGCCCACATTTTGATTGGCACGCACGCACTTTTTTCGGAAAAATTGAAGTTCAAAAACCTCAATCTTATCATCATTGACGAAGAACAGCATTTCGGTGTAAAACAGAAGGAAAAGCTCAAAGAAGGCAGGGAAGGAATCCATTTTCTTTCACTTTCCGCAACCCCAATTCCACGAACTTTGCAAATGTCCCTTTCTGGTCTGCGCGATATTTCCGTCATCTCAACTCCGCCAGTTGATAGGCTCCTTCCAAAAACATTCCTTATGCCATTTGATGCAATCGCCCTTTCTTCCGCAATAACAAGGGAAAAGATGCGCGGAGGAAGAACTTTTTTCGTCTGCCCACGAATTTCCGACCTTGAAGAACAGAAAGCGAAATTGGAAGTCGCACTGCCTGAAGTCCGCTTTGGCATCGCACACGGAAGAATGACATCAAACCAAATTGAAGATGTTATGCTCGCGTTTTACGAAGGCAGGCTTGATGTTTTAGTGACAACCTCAATCATTGAAAGCGGGATAGATATTTCCTTCGCAAACACCATCATCATTTACAGGGCCGATATGTTCGGTCTTTCCGCCATTTACCAACTGCGTGGAAGGGTGGGGCGCGGGCAGGAACAAAGCTATGCTTACTTAATCGCCGATACCGCAAAAATGGAAGACGGAAGTCCAGCTAAAAACAGGCTTTTAGCGATGACAAACATAAAAAGCCTCGGTTCTGGCTTTAAAATCGCAGGGACGGATATGGATATCAGAGGCGCAGGCAACTTAGTTGGGGAAGAACAATCTGGCAAAATTTCGGGCGTCGGTGTGGAACTTTACGAAGAAATGCTCGCAGAAAGCATAGAAAAGCTGAAAACAGGGGGACTTTCGCAAGAAAACTCACAAGAAAGCGAAGACTTCAACCCTGAAGTGAAAATCGGTATGGCAGTTTTGATACCAGAAAATTACATTCCAGATTTCAACCTAAGGCTTGAATTTTACAGACGAATTTCCGCCGTTGCGTCTTTAGAAGAATTGAACGGCTTAAGCGATGAAATGGCCGATAGATTCGGTGCTTTGCCTGAAGGGGCGATGAATTTGATAAACATCGTCAAGCTAAAAATTCGTTGCAAAAAAATTGGAATTTTGCGTTTTGAAGTGGGGGTTAAAGGGGCGGTTATATTCGTTCACGAAGGCACTTTCAACAAGGGGGAAGCCCTTCTTTCTTTTGCGATGAAAAACCCGAAGTTAGTTAAAATTAGCCCAGAAAAGGTCAACTTTTTTATGGAAGGGGCGAACTTGGGGGAAAAGGCAAGCAAAATCCTTTCCACATTTGAAAATTTTTAGCTCAAAATAAGCTCTTCTTGATTTTCAGGCTTTGTCTTCTTTTGGCTTCCTTCATATACTATAAATTTTGCCCTTTCGTAAAGCTCATCATATGTGATAATCTCAGGAGTGTGTAAATTCCTCCTAAATATTTCAAAACAAGTTATTTTATCATCATGCTCATCTAAATCTTTTAGCTTTCCTATCACTAAATATGTTCGTGGTTGGCAATGATACAAATAATCTTTAGTATTTTTCCCATTTTTATCTTTTAACTCTTCTTTAACATCTCCTTTTATTTTATTTATATAGTCTCTAGCAGTTTTTTGAATTTGAGTTACTCCAATCATTAAATTTTCACTTGGAAAAAAACAACCTGCGTGATTCGTATCCTTCGTAACTAAAGTAGATGTTGAGGGCTTAATTTCAATTAAAACTGACTGGCTAATTATGGCATTTGTTCTCATAAAAGCATCCGTTCTTCTCCCATCAGTATTATAATTACTTCCCACTATTGGAATTTCTAATTTTCCACCAACTAATATGAGACACCTCATTTCAATACCAATTCCAAAAATCCATTTATTGTTTTCAAAAAAATGTTGCCAAATATTTTCATCACCGAAACTTGTTAAACTATTTTTTTTTATATATTCCGTTTTATTTCCTTCAAAATTATCTAATAATACAGGAGGACTCATTTTTACTTTTTGATATAGAAATTAAATCTTCAGTTAAAATAGAATTATCATTTTTCACCAGAGTTTTAAATTTCTCTAAACCATCTTTTGTGTTTAAGAATTTAGAAATATCTTCATCAGAAACATCAAATCCATTGTTATTGAATTCTTTAGGAAAGGTTTTTTATTTTCTTCATTACTCTTTTTAATAAAATCTAAAACATCAACAAATTTATCAAAACCCCCGAGTGAAAATGAAACCTCACTGACTTTATTCCAAGATTTATTTTTTTCTATAAGTTTTATAATTTTAATACTTCTAACTTCATGCTCCTTATTGTCAACAAAACTTTCTAATATAAGTTTAACTTTTGGTGATATTTGCAATTCCCTCGGTTTTTCAATTTCACAAGAGATAATAGAACCGTTCGTTGTCTCACTAATGTTAAGATTTGTCATAAACTAACTCCTCAATGCTTTTAAAATTTTGTATCTTTATATTCTTTATCCTCATTTTTGCATAAAATAAGTAAAAGGTTATATTCGCATTTTTTAAAAGTCAAGAAAAGATAGAAAAAAACCACCCCAGTTATTTCTTTTTAGAAGAATTTTTCCCAGCAGGTTTCCCAACAGCCTTCCGCACAGGCTTGTTCGCAGGTTTTTTTGTGGGCTTGGCAGAAGGCTTGTTCGCAAAGGGGTTTTCCGTTTCCCTTGCGGTGAATCTTGCTAAAATTCCGTGCAAGTTGAAGTCTTTAATCAAGCAATTGGCAAGATATCTAAGGTAGGAAACCGAAATTCCGTCTTTCATATTGGCAAAAACGACAAAAGAAGGCGGACGGATTTTTGTCTGCGTAATGTATTTTATCTTCACTTGCTTGCC
>CAZFPN010000007.1:0-10719 GCA_964521015.1 uncultured Rickettsiales bacterium
TTACCTGTAGAGTATATCATATGTTAATTATTTTTTCTTGTTTTTAACACTTAATGAAGAAATATCCAAAACCTCTGGTTTTTGTGCAACATGAGGGTGGTCTGCTGTTTCGTAAATGAAAAGTTTTTTCATCATAGCATAACCTAAAGGCCCACTAGGAAGCATTCCTTTTACTGCTCTTTTTAAAACCATCTGATATTTTTGGTTTAAAAGTGCCTGCTTTCTAGTAACTGACTTAATTCCACCTGGGTGTCCTGTGTGCCAGTACATATTTTCTTTGACATCTTTTCCTCCTGTCATATGGATTTCTCTAGCATTTGTAATTACTACAAAATGACCAGTATCCGCATTTGGTGTGAATGTTACTTGATTTTTTCCTCTTAGTAAATCTGCGATTATAACAGCAAGTCTTCCTAAGATACAATCCTTAGCATCAATGTGTATCCACTTTTGTTCAACATCACTTTGAGTGATGAACTTCGTACTTTTCGTGTGCATTATATATTAAATAAAATATCTCATATAGAATAAACTATTTAACCTATTTTTTCTTTTTGTCAAATACTTTTTTTATTTTTTTTTATTTTTTTTATTTTTCCTTGACATTTACTGCTATATATGGCAAAAATTTCTTACCTCCTTTAAAAGCTGTTTCTTTAGTATAGTACTAAACATATTATACTAAAGCCTTTTTTTGTTGGTTTTATTATATAAAAATTATATTATGCTAAATGCTAGATTTATAAAAATTATCTCAACTTCAGTGGTTTTTATTTTCGCATTTTTCGTCTTATTTCAAGAAATTCGGGTTAGCAAAATTAATTCTAAAATGACAGATGTCCCTCTTGAAAATTTAATTTACCTAAAACTTAAAGACGGCATTGTAATTATTGAAACTTTCCCAAATATTGCCCCAAAGCATGTTGCAAGAATTAAAGAGCTCGTAAGAGCGGGTTTTTACGATGGAAACGCATTTTTTCGTGTCATTGAAGGCTTTGTTGCCCAAACAGGCGACCCAAGTGGAACAGGCAGAGGCGGAAGTGGGAAAAAATTAGACCCCGAATTTTCAAAAATCTCTCATAAAAGGGGAATTGTCAGTATGGCAAGAGCAAACGACCCTTCAAGTGCAGATAGTCAATTTTTTATTGTCCTTGCCGATTCCGAATTTTTAGATGGAAAATATACAATATGGGGGCGTGTTATTTCTGGAATGGAATTTGTTGATGAAATAAAAAAATCAAAAACTGGCTCAAACGGAATTGTTTCAAATCCTGATGCAATCGTCAGTATGGCAATTGCGAAAGATATTCAAAAACAGGTAGATAAAAATTTTAAACAAAAACTATTATAAATAAATATGAAAATTTTTTTAGATACAGCTGATACTTCAAAAATCAAAGAACTTGCCTCAACTGGTTTAATTGACGGTGTAACAACAAACCCAAGCATTATTGCAAAATCTGGTCGTAAATTTGAAGAAGTAATTGCGGAAATTTGCTCTTTAGTGCAAGGCCCTGTAAGTGCAGAAGTCATCTCTCTTGATGCCGAAGGAATGCTTAAAGAAGCAAACGAATTGATAAAAATCGCCCCTAATGTTTGCATAAAATTGCCTCTTACTTGGAAAGGATTGAAGGCATGAAAAAAACTTTCCGAAAAAGGCATTCAAACAAATGTTACACTTTGCTTTACGGTCTCTCAAGGAATTATGGCAGCAAAAGCAGGTGCGACTTTCGTTTCCCCTTTTGTTGGCAGGTGGGATGATATTGGAATTAATGGAATGGAATTAATTGCCGATTTAAGGCTTGCATTCAATAATTATGGCTTTGCAACTGAAATTCTTGCGGCCTCAATTAGAAACCCTATACACTTTGCGGAAGCTGTAAGAATTGGAGCTGATGTTGCGACAATTCCTGCTGATTTATTTGCAAAACTAATTTCCCACCCTTTAACAGATAAGGGAATTGAAATTTTCCTAAACGATTATAAAAACACCAAATGAAAAACATTCTTATTTTTGGGCTTGGAATAAGCGGTCTTGGGGTTTTGAACTTTTGCAAAGAAAACGGAATTGCCTTTGAAACTTATGATGATGACCCTTCAAAATCTAGCTCAAAAATTAGTGATTTGCAAACTTTTGATGCAATCGTTTTAAGCCCTGGAATAAGCCTTTCTCACGAAATTATTTTAAAGGCAAAATCGCTTTCTATTCCTGTAATTTCTGACTTAGAGCTGTTTAAAAAATTTGCTCCACAATCGGTTAAAATCATTGGAATTACTGGTTCAAATGGTAAATCAACAACTTGCTCCCTTGTTTTTCACATTCTAAAAAGTGCAGGTAAAAATGCTTTTTTAGGCGGAAATATAGGCAAAAGTCCTCTAGCGAAAGAAGCCTTTGAATCCGAATTTTGTGTGTTGGAAGTTTCTTCATATCAGCTTGAAATTACGAATTTCGTTTTTGATGCGGGCATTTTGCTTAACATTTCAAGCAATCATTTAAGTCATCACGGAGGAATGGAAGGTTATATCAAAGCGAAAAAAAAGATATTAAACGGAAAAGGTTTTCGCATTTCTGAAAACGACTTCAGTGTTGATGAAATCTTAAAAAATGGCTACTCTTTGGTTGAAAATTCTTTTTATAAAGATGGTGTGTTTGTTTCACAAGTCCCTATTTTTGAAAACCTTTTAGGAAAGCATAATTTGAAAAACATTTTAGTAGCAATTGCTATTTCAAGCGATTATGCAAAAATTGAATTAGAAGAAGTTTTTGATGCTATTGCAAGCTTTAAACCCCTGCCCCACAGAATTGAAATGGTGAAAAATGTAAGTGGTGTAAAATTTGTGAACGATAGCAAATCAACCAGTTTTGAAGCCACTTCTGTTGCACTTTCTTCTTTCCCTAAAAGCCCAATTTTCTTGATAGCAGGTGGAAGACCAAAAGATGAAGGTATTGAGCTTTTGCTTGAAAAACCTGAATTTAGCTATGTCAAAGAAGTTATTTTAATTGGCGAAGCTAGTGGAAGTTTTGCAAAAAAAATCATAGAGCATAACAAAAAATTCCCTGAAAAACCCGTGAATTACTGCATTCCGGGAACTCTTGAAAAAGCTGTTAAATTAGCTTTCACATCAGCTTTGAAGGTGAAAAATAGTGTTGTCTTGCTTTCTCCCCTTTGTGCGAGCCTTGACCAGTTCAAAAACTTTGAAGAAAGGGGAGATATGTTTAAAAAATTTGTTGAAGAATTATGAAATTGATGGAACTTTCGAGAATTTTGGAATATAAATCTGGCGGAATTTTTAACACAAAAACCTGCCCTTCTGTGTTTTTAGGTTATGAACAAAAAATTTCTGCCCCTAAAAACTTCCTTGTTGTGTGCGATGAGGGAACGAAACACATCGCCTTGAATTTCAATGCAAACCCTTTTATTTTAAGAAATTTAGCGGAATTGGAAAAAGCACTTGAAAATTATGAAGGTATTTTTGCTGTTGGCTCTGGAACTGTGTGCGATAACTCAAAACTTGCAAGCTTTAAAGCAAAAAAGCCCTTTATGGTTTTTGGAACGGCACTTTCAATGAATGGTTATCTTTCAAGTAATGCCTCTATTTATGGAACTTCAGGCATGAAAGAAAGTTTTAAATGCCACCTTCCTCAAGCTCTTTATTTTGACTTAAAAATCTTGGAAGATTGTCCAATTACATTGAAAAAAGCTGGCTTTGGAGATATGGTTGCACGAATTTCTGCACAAAATGATTGCCTGCTTTCTCACACAAAAAAAGGCACAACTTATAAGGAAGAATTGTTTTCTTTTCGCATTCCATCGGAAACTTTCTTGCTGGAAAACCACAAAAAATTACTGGAAAATGATGACGAATTCACTCTTGAAATGCTTGAAAATACTCTATTTTCTGGGCTTTCAATGCACATTTTTGGCTCTAGCTTTACTGCAAGCGGGGGGGAGCATGCGATGGCACATGTTGCGGAACACAAATTTGAAAAAGTAAAAGCATTTTATCACGGACTGCAAATTTCGGCATTTACGATTGAAATGCTTAAAATCCAACAAAAATTTAAGGAAGAAAAACTTGTGAAATTTGAATTTAACTTAGAGCAAATCTTACAAGCACTTCAAATGCCAACCTCTTTTAAAGACTTAAACTTGACCGAAGAAGAATTCATAGAAATTAAAAAAGATGCGAAAACTCTACGTGAAAGATATGGCTTCTTAAATTTAGAATAACCATCTTTATAAATATGAAAATTTTATTTTCTTGCTGTTTTTAATCTTCACTATAAATGTAAATGCGAAGTTTTTCAACCCTTACATATCCCTTTCTTTGGGGCGAGATGTTGGCGGTTTATCTCTTCTTGAAAACAAGATAAAAGGCGAGGGAGAAACGAAAATCTCTTTAAAATCAAAAAAATCTTTCGCACTTGACTTAAATGCTGGAATTGAGCTTGACTTATGGTTGATCCGTTTTTATTTAGAAGTCTTTGCCAATAAACCATTCGCAGGCAAAAATTCAATCAATGTTTATGAAGAAAAAGTCAACTCTTCCTTACTTTTTGAATATAAACAAAGCACACTTTTCGGGGCAAAAGCAAAACTTGCATTAAATTTATTTTTATTTGATTTTTATGCTGGCGCAGGAATTGGAAAACAAAACGGAAAAGTTTTATTCCTTTTTCAAGACAAAAACTGCAATTTTGGAAATTTATGCTCTTCTTCTGGTAAATTTAATCAAAATGTCTTGATAGCAAATGTTGGCATTCAAAGAAAATTTATGAAAAAATATGCAATTTACTTGGAAGCTTTCGGAACAATTCCTTCAAAAATTAACGATACAAAAATTAATGACACCGCAAGCCTTATTCAAAACGAAGCATTGAAAAATGAAGTCAATAAAATCAATTCTATCAATCTTTCTGGAAGAATAGGCTTTAGATATTACATTTAACTTACTTTGATTTAGAGCCTAAAAACCACCCTAAAATTCCAATTAAAATTCCCTCTATTCTTATGAAAATTGAATGGAAATCTTCCATTTTTTGCTCATTTGAAACGGCAAAAAAATAAATCGTTAAATAATGGGCAAATAAAATGAAAACCATCAAAAATAATGTTTTCAATATTCGCTGAAACTCCTTTCCTTTGATGAAGTGAATTATGAAATTTGTAATCGCCCCTTTAAGTTGAATTTCAGTATCTTCGCTTCTGCTTTCTGCTATATTTTCTTCTATAAAATCAATCTTCTGTTTTTTCATAATTTTTTACATTCGCAAATTCTTCAATACATTCAATTTCTTCTTCAAAATAAGATTTTATCAGCTCTAACGGAATTTTGTGATACTTCGCTTCTTGCAAGTTATAAACCTTATCCCACGGGGAATTTGGCAAGTGCGACCAAGCCGAAAGCTTACCTGCGGAAAACTTCCCTAAAGCATCTACCGTTTTTTCAAGAACAATTCTCTCATTTTTTGTCAGTTCAAGCAAATTCGCCCCAAGTTGCTTTATACTTCCGTGAAAATTCTTGATGAATTTATAAACATTAGGGAAAACAGGACCATTATCCCATGCATTCGGTAATTCGTCTATTAAAACTTCTTTTGGAACTTTATTTTTCTTACTTGAAAGTGCAAAACCGATATAAGAATAAAGTATTTTTTGGACTTTCGTGTTACTAACGGAGCAACCTTCTTTCCTGTTTAACAAATAAATAATGTGTTTTGCTAAATCTAAACTGCTTCTCATTTTTGTTTAATTATTTGCTTAAATCTATTTATTATGATTTTTTTTAGTAAGCAAAAACTTGACATTTAATATATTAGATTTAATAAATACTATCATTTATCACATTATGAAGACGATTTCTGCAACAGCTTTATATTCTTTAATGGAAGAAAATAAAGTTATTTTAATTGACGCAAGAGAGCCAATTGAATATAAAGAAGAACATATTAAGGGGGCTATTTTAAAACCAATCTCCAATTTTGAAAAAGAAAAAGGTGAAATTCATAAACTTTATCTTACCGCGAAAGAGCAAAATAAAAAACTTGTCATTTACTGTAAAGGTGGAACAAGAGGTGGAAAGTTTTGCGAAAAATTAACGGAATTAAGTGGTGAAGTTTATAATTTGGAAGGTGGCATTAATGCTTTTAAGCAAGCAGGTTTTGCAGTTTTCAAAGGAAATAAAAACATTTTTCCCCTTGAAAGGCAAATGCAAATTACCGTCGGTTTTTTAGTTCTAACTTTTACATTGCTTGGAATTTTTATTAGCTCTAAATTTTTGATTTTAACTTGCATTATGGGTGCTGGGCTTTTGTTTGCTGGAATAACAGGGTTTTGCGGATTAATGAAAATTCTTGCCATAATGCCTTGGAATAAAAATTGATATGATTTATTTTGCTTACTTTTGCCTTTTATTAATGGGCGGAACTTTTGGTTTGATTGGTGCGGGAGGTTCAATTTTAACAATGCCTATATTAATTTATTTAATTGGAATTAGCCCTATTTTAGCCACTTCTTACTCGTTTTATGTTGTTGGATTGGTTGCATTCATCGGGGCAATTCGTTATTTTAAAAAAAATTTATTTGGCTTGAAAGAGGTTTTCTTTTTTGCAATTCCTTCGGCACTTGGAGTATTCATTGCACGAAAATTTTTCCTACCATTAATACCTGAAATTTTGCTTGGAATTAGTAAGGAAAAAGTCCTGATATATTGCTTTTCTTTGTTTATGATTTTTGCCTCAATTTCTATGTTAAGAAAAAATGAAGAAATTCAAAATGCAAACTATTTAAAAGGCTTTTTTGTTGCCAATCTCGTTGGAATTTTAGTTGGAATGCTTGGTGCGGGAGGGGGTTTTTTGATAATTCCAGCACTTCACAAATTCTTAAAATTAGAAATGAAAAAGGCAACCGGAACTTCGCTTGCGGTAATCAGCATTAATTCTTTTGTTGCGATAATTGGGGATTTTTCAAATTTCAACTTCATTGAAGGCTTGCTGCTGTTTAAAATCATAACTTTTGCGATTGCAGGAATAGTGGTTGGCTTAAAATTTCAAACATTCATTTCTATAAAGAATATCAAGCAAATATTTGCCATTTTTACATCTTGCATTGCGATAATAATGATTTTTTCCACCTTATAATCAACTTTTTAAAAAATTATGAAATACGAACTTTTTTACGATAAAGAAAGAACAAAAACCATAACTTCAATTGTTTGGGACGAAAAAACAAATAAATGCGCAATCATTGATTCTGTTTTAGATTATAACCAAAATTCAGGCAGGACATTTTTTCAATCTGCCGATGCTTTAATTGAATTTATCAAATCAAAAAACCTTACTCTAGAATGGATTTTAGAAACACACATACATGCTGACCACCTCACTGCATCAGATTACATTCAAAAAAAATTGGGTGGAAAGAAAGGAATTGGCTCTAAAATTAAAGAAGTAATTGCATTTTGGAAAGAAATTTTTGAAGATGAGGAAATGAAAACCGATGGCTCTAATTTTGATAAACTTTTTGAAGATGGCGAAGAATTTTCAATAGGAAGCCTAAAAGTTAAAGCTATTCACACACCAGGGCACACTCCTGCCTGCCTTATCTATAAAGTTGAAGACTTCATATTCGCAGGCGATACCATCTTTTCCCCAAATGTTGGAACGGCAAGAACTGACTTTCCGGGAGGAAGCTCTGAAGCATTATATAATTCCATTCAAAAACTTTTCAAATTGCCAGATGAAACAAAAATTGTTGTAGGGCATGATTATCCAAAAGAAGGTGAAAGTCCGATGTTAATCACGACAATTAAAGAGGAAAAAGCAAAAAACATAATGTTAAACGAATTGACTTCAAAAGAAGAATTTGTTGCAAAAAGGGAAGAAAGGCAAAAAAACCTCCCAATTCCAACACTTCTTTTGCCTTCGCTTCATGTTAATTTAAGGGCGGGATTGCTGCCAAAATTCATCAAAATTCCTGTTAATAAATTCTAAAAATTTGGAAATAATTTTGCGGGAAGAATTATCATTACAACCGTTAAAATCAAAATTCCTATCAAGGTAAAATATTTTTTAGTAAAGACTTTTTCACCCGAATTGTGCTTTAAGGAAGTATCTAAAATTCCGCAAAAAATCGCCGATATTGTAATTCCAGAAAGGCTTGAAAGAAAGCCATAATAAAAAAATGGCACATTTGAAGAAATTGCCCCAATCAACCAATAAGAAAATGTCTTTTTAAGAAAATATTTTAACATAATAAAATTTAGCCTTAAAATTATTATGAACGAAAAGTTGAATAAATCAAGTGATTTTTTATATTTTTATAATGATATTAATTTCAAAATAAAAAAGTCTTGATTTTTTATATTTTTATGTAAAACTTAAAGTTATTAATATAAATTATTTAGCGATGAAACTTTTAATAGTTGAAAGTCCTGCAAAATCAAAGACAATTAACGGATATTTAGGGAAGGATTTCAAAGTCCTTGCTTCTTTTGGTCATGTAATGGAATTGCCTTCTAAAGATGGCTCAGTTGATGTTGAAAACAATTTTGCAATGAATTATCAAATTATAGATAAATCTCAAAAAGCCGTTGACGAAATTGTAAAATATGCAAAAGAATCAGATGAAATTTACCTTGCAACTGACCCAGACCGAGAAGGTGAGGCAATTTCAGCAAGTGTTTTGGAAGTTTTAAAACGAAAGAAAGTTCCTCTTGCAGGCAAAAAAATTTACAGGGCAACATTTAACCAAATTACAAAAACGGCAGTGTTAGATGCCATAAAAAACCCACGTGAAATTGACGAAAATTTAGTTGATGCCCAAAAAGCAAGGCTTTCACTTGATTATTTAGTCGGTTTTAATGTTTCCCCTGTGCTTTGGAAAAAACTTCCCGGCTCTCGTTCCGCTGGAAGAGTGCAGTCTGTAGCCTTAAGAATTTTGTGCGAAAGGGAATTGGAAGTTGAAAGCTTTATAAAGGAAGAATACTGGACTATAGAAGCCGATTTTCAAACGAAATCAAATGAAATAATTAATGCCACTTTAGAACATTTTGACGGAAAAAAATTGCAAAAATTTGATATAGCAAATGAAAAAAGAGCAAAAGAGATTGTTGAGAAAGTTCAAAAAAATAAATTTAACATTGCGGATATTGCAAAAAAGGAAGTTAGAAGAAAGCCTTACTCACCTTTTATGACATCAACAATGCAACAAGATGCCTCAAGTAAGCTTGGATTTAGCCCTAAAAAAACGATGACACTTGCTCAAAAGCTTTATGAAGGTGTTAATATTAAAGGTGAAAATAAGGGTTTAATTACTTACATGAGAACAGATAGTCCCACGATTTCATCAGAAGGAATTAAGGCGATAAGAAGCTTTATTTCAAACGAATTTGGCGGAAAATACGAAACGGAAAAGCCTTTAGTCTACACCTCTAAAGCAAAAAATTCACAAGAAGCGCATGAAGCAATTCGCCCCGTTGATGTCAACTTAAAACCAGAAATTGTCAAAGATGTTTTAAGTTCGGATGAACTAAAACTTTACACATTAATTTGGAAAAGAGCCGTTGCCTCACAAATGGCTGATGCAGTTTTTGAAAGCACAAAACTTGAAATTACAAGCCCCGAAGGGTGGGTTTCCTTCAAAGCAAATGGAAGTGTGCTTATTTTTGATGGTTACCAAAAAGTCTATAACTATTCCGAAGGGGAAGACACACTTCTTCCTAAAGTTTCACTTGACGAAATGATGAGTTTAGAAAAAATCACACCTAATCAACACTTTACCTCCCCGCCACCAAGATACACCGAAGCAAGCCTTGTCAAAAAAATGGAAGAGCTAGGAATAGGAAGACCTTCAACATATGCTTCAACCCTTGCTATATTGCAAGATAGAGAATATGTTAAACTTGAAGACAAAAAGCTAATTCCAGAAGAAAGGGGAAGAATTGTAACAGCATTCCTTGAAAGCTTTTTCCCTCGCTATGTTGAATATAACTTCACTGCGAAATTGGAAGAAGATTTAGATGCCATTTCAAACGGAGACCTCATCAAATTAAAATTTCTTACGAACTTTTGGGGAGACTTCAATCAAAATGTCAAAGAAGCCGAAACAAAAAGCCCTAACGAAGTTTCTGAAGCAATTGAAAAAAAACTTGAAAAATTGTTTTTTAAAAGTGAAAGTAAGGAATGTCAGTCTTGTAAAAAGGGTGTTCTGCATGTTAAAATTGGGAAATTTGGCCCCTTCCTTGCTTGTTCCAATTACCCTGAATGTAAAAACATAATCAATCCTAATGCCGTTGCATATGAAAAGATAGAAGATAAACTTCTCGGGCAGGACGAAAAAGGGAATTCCATCTTCTTAAAAAAAGGTCCATATGGTTTTTATGTTGAACTTGCAGACGGCAATCCAAAGCCAAAAAGAGCAAGTCTTGCAAAAACTGCAAACCCTGACGAATTTACATTGAAAGATGCATTGCAACTTTTAATTTTCCCTCGTATAATAGGCATTCATCCAGAAGGGGGAGAGGTTATTTCTGGTGTAGGACCTTACGGACCATATGTTTCTTACAACAAGAAATATTATAGACTTCAAACAAAGGAACAAGCAAAAGAAATGACTCTTGATGAGGCGATTGAAATTATTGATAAAAATATTGTGAAAAATCAATCCAAAACAAAAGAAGAAACTGATTTGCCAAAAGAAAATTTAAAAAAAAGCAGTA
>CAZFPN010000007.1:10729-11985 GCA_964521015.1 uncultured Rickettsiales bacterium
AAAAGACTGTTAAAGAAAAATCTATCAAAACAACTTCTAGAAAAAAGAAAGAATGATTTTACAACCCCCTTCCACCACCCGAAATTTGATTTTTAGACCTTTCTTCTTGCAGTTTGGCTGTCATTACACCTTGTGTATCATGAATTTTATTATCTAATCCAGATTCAATTCCCATACTGTAGTTTTCCTTAACTTCAAGTGTAACTTTTTCAATGGCAGATTTATTCCCCGCTATACCACTTTTTAATCTATCTAAATCAATTTTTTCAATGGGTTTTTCTTCTATTTTTGCATTATCTTTTTGTATTTCTTCATTCAAAACCTGCTTTTCCGAAGAAGTTAAAGTTTCCCCTTTTAGCTTTCTTGCATCTTTAGCGCTCTCAAAGCCTGCAATTTCAATGTCCGTTCCTCTATAATTTTTTGGTTGATAAGGTTTTTTCTTTTTGTTTTTATTCTTTTTTTCTTCTGCTCTTTTATCTTTTTCGTCCTCCCAATCATCTTCATTATTATTTAAGTTCTGTTTATTAACATTTTCCACGACTTCATAATCTTCAATTTCGCTTATTGAGTTTTGCTCTTTTTGAAAATTATGTTTTTTTTTCATTAATTTAACAATTCCTATTGCAAAAATGACGAAAAGTGATAGATATATTATTAACTCAACTAACATAAAAATGAAAAAAATTCAAATTATAAATGGCATAAACACAGATGTCGGCAAAACATTTGTCTCTTATAATATGATAAAGCAAAAAATTGAGAAAGGCAAGAAAATAAATTATTTAAAACCAATAATTTCTGGTTTTGATATAAATTATATAGAAAAAAGCGATGTTGGAATTATGCTTTCACTTCTTGGAAAAAAATTAACAATTGAAGAAGCAAAAGAAATGACACTTTATTTTTTTAAAGAGCCAACAGCTCCAAACATTGCCTCAATTTTAGAAGGAATTCCCATTTCTTACGAAAAAATTTTAGACTTCTGCTTTGCAAAAATAGAAAGTGCATTAAAAAATGAAGAAGAAACCTTAATTGAAATGGCTGGAGGGCTTTTTAGCCCAATAACAGAAAGCAAAACGATGTGCGATTTAACCCTTGATATATCAAAGAAGTTTCAATGTAAAACAAGCTTAGTTGTAAGCAATTATTTAGGGGGAATTTCTCATACACTTTCAGCTTGCAAGCTTTTTGAATTTGATGAAATTATTTGGAATGTGATTTCAAAAACGAAATATGACGACCTGATTAAAGCAACC
>CAZFPN010000007.1:11995-20210 GCA_964521015.1 uncultured Rickettsiales bacterium
AAGAGTTTTTAGGCACAAAGATGGTGCCCCTGGGCGGACTTGAACCGCCACGAGCGTAAGGCTCCACGGATTTTAAGTCCGTTACGTCTACCAATTCCGTCACAAGGGCTTGTAATCAATTTAATCTTACATTTTTTTTGATTTGTCAAGCATTTTTTCAAATTATTTTAGGAAATTTTTAAATTTATAACAACATTTAAGGTAAATTTAAAGTAAGAAACAAGCCCTGAAAATTCAAAGCTTGCTGAAGAAGATTTAGAAGAAGTATCTGTACCCGACAGAAACTGACATTGGCTTGAATTTAGATTTATCAAGTTTAAGATTTGAATTCATAATTTCAACAAACATTGCATTGTTTTTGTCAAATTTCATGTTCATTCCAATTCCGTAAGAAAAACCACTCAATACTCCATGAGATTTACTTAATTCTTCAGCATCGTAAGAGTATTTTGCAGAAATTCTTGTGTGTTCGTATCCAAGTTTAACGTAAGCACCCATCATTTCATTGAAGTTATAACCAAAGTGAGTTGACACTAAAGTTCCAAAACGATTTTTGTATTCTTCCTTGTAATCACCCTCTTTCAAATCACCCTTTGCCATTGAATTTTTTAATTCAGCACCAAAACCTGCGAAAAGGTTGTTTCCTAAATCGTGAGAATAACCTGCACCAAAAGTCATTGCAAGACCTTTAATTTTTACATCTTCTGCACCTTCTTCGCTTGATTTAAGTTTGCCAGTTTCGTAAGAAAGACCAGCACCTAAGAACATTCCTGCATTAGCAGAAGCCATTGAAACAGCCAAAAGACCGATTTTTGTTTGAAATTAAACATATTAAAAATAAATTGTTTTGTATTATGTTAAAAGTAAAAAAATTAAAGTCAAGTTTTTTTGCTTACTAAAAATATTAAAAATTTCGCACAATAAGAGAATTAATTTTTAAATAAATGTTTCCGTTTTTTAATACCATTTTAAATCAAACGATTAAAAAAAGTTTTAAATCATTCAAGCAAAAGGTTGAAAATGGGTTTAGTGAAAATGAAGAAGCGGGCTTAAAGCTGGAAGATATTCGTCTTCAAACACGCACTTTTGAAACCAACATTCCAATTGTTTTTGGTGAAGTTTTAATTGCAGGCAACATAATTTGGACAAGCGAAATTAGGAAAATTGAAAATTCTTCCCTTGTGCCTTCTTTTGTTTTTGATTTTATCAATTTTAAGCCATTAAATGACCTTAAAAATGAAGGGCAAATTTATAAAATAGACTTAATAATCGCAATTTGTGAAGGCGAGGTAGATGACTTAACGGCATTTTATATTAACGGAAAGCAGGTGAAAATGGAAGATTACAAAATTCGCTTTTATTCTGGCAATCAAAATCAAAAACCAGATAGACTAATTTCCAACGAAAAAAAGGAATTTGCAATTGGCTTTAGAGGGCTGTGCTATGTTGCAATTGAAGATTTTAACCTTTCTGATTTTGGCAATTCCCTTCCTAAATTTGAATTTTTTATCAAGAGAATGAATTTCGCAAAGCTTGAAAATGGTATCAAAAAGCTTAAAAACGAAATCAAGGGGGTGAATTTAATGCCCGGAAGTGGGGAATTTGTCTATGAAACTTCAATCAACACCGTGTGCGATAGCATTTTTTTAGACCCAACAACATTAAAGCCGATGGGGAAAATCACTCATTCCAACAACAACACGGGGAAGGAAGTGAGCGATGTAATTGTTGCCTTAAATCAACTAAAGGAAGATTTGCCAAGCCTTGAGTGGGTTTCTCTTGTCGTGACATGGTTTTGTGATGGAATTGATATAGCTCATTGTTCCGTTTTTCCTGCGGTTGAATTTAATGACGAAAGGTCAGCTTCTTACCCAAAAAAATGGCAAGTTGCAGGGCTTGAAAGGTGGAATGCGAGGGTGGTTTCACGAAGAAGTGATTGTAGCCTAAATTACGGCGGAACGGTTACTGATGCTTCTGTTTTAAACATTTTGGGGGAATTAAAAAAACGCGGTTACAAAATTGCCCTTTACCCAATGATTTTTGTTGATAAGGAAGAAAAGCCTTGGCGAGGCAGAATAACAGGTAAAGCAAGCGATGTTATGAACTTTTTTAGAAAGAAGGAAGGTTATAATAATTTCATTTTGCACTATGCAAATCTTGCGAAAAATTTGTGCGATGTATTCATTGTTGGCTCTGAAATGAAGGGGCTTACAAGCATTCAAGATGGCAAAAATTTCCCTGCTGTTGTTGAATTTGAAAGACTTGCTGGCGAAGTCAAAAAAATCGCCCCTAATTTAAAGGTTACATATGCGGGGGATTGGTCGGAATATCACAGCTATAACGGCTTTTATAATATGGATTTGCTTTGGTCTTCACAAAACATAGATTTTATAGGAATTGATGCTTACTTCCCACTAACTTCAACAGAAATAGCCCCAAGTATAAAGGAAATTAAGGCGGGGTGGCTTTCAGGGGAAGGATATGATTATTATATTCAAGATGGTGAAAAGCGGTTTTATCAGTCCCCTGAATTTGCATGGAAAAATCTGCGATGGTTTTTAAAAAATAAGCACATTAATAAGGATGGAAGTGAAACAGCTTTTGTCCCCAATTCAAAGAAGATATGGTTCACGGAAGTTGGCTTTCCTTCTGTTGATTTATGCTCTAACCAACCAAACGTCTTTTACGACCCAACATCAAGTGAAAGTTTTCTTCCTAAATTTTCTTCTGGAAGTGTTGATTTTGAGGCACAAAGAAATGCTCTGCTTGCAACATTTGAATTTATCAAGGAAAACGGCGATATAATAGAAAATGCTTTTGTGTGGTGTTATGACCTGCGTCCTTACCCATTTTTCCCTCAAAGAAAAGATGTCTGGAGTGATGGCGAACTTTGGCAAAAAGGACACTGGCTTAATGGAAAGTTAGGGGCAAACACTTTTAACGAAATTGTGGCCGATTTATGTCTTAAAGTAGGAATTGAGGCAAGCGAATTGGAATTTCACACAACTGATCAAAGAATTGAAGGTTTTTGCATTTCTTCAAATTCTTCCTTTGCAAGTTATATCAAAAATTTGTGCGATATTTGCTTTATACAAATGTTGCAATCGCAAAACGGTCTTAAATTCGTTTCAATAAAAAATGGGCTTGCGAAAGGGCTTGAAGCATCGTCTTTAATCAAAAATAGAAAGAAATTATATGATGAATACGATTTTGACTTTTCCGTCGCTGAAGTGCCCTATTCTCTAACATTTTCTTTCATTGATAAAACGAATAAATACGAGCCAACTTCAATCACTTTAAATTATGGAATGGAAGTTTTTGGTGTTAGGAATGATGTAAAAATTTCTTCTCCTGTAATTTTGACAAAAGAAAAAGCCTTTGAAATCGCAAAAAATATGCTTTACATTAAGCATGCTGAAAGTTTTAAAAGGACAATTTGCCTACCATTTCAAGAGGAAAGTTTTGAAGCGGGAGATTTTATCAAAATGGAAGACGGCATTTTTTTGATTGAAAAAGTTAAAATAAATCAAGATTTTAAGTGCTTTCTTGAAGGCTTTTGTGTTCCAAAAATCAATTCGTTCATCACCCACGAAGAAGAGGTAAGCGAAATTTTATTTCTTGAAAAAGAAGAAAGTTTAACAGGTTTTGTCATTCCTCTGCCAACGATTGAAAGCTTGAATTTATTGAATTTCAACACTTTTGGAATTTTCACGAATTTGAAAAATGTTGATTTGCTTTGCGAAGATAAATTTTTAGGAAAAACGCAAGATATTCAAATTTGCGGTAAAATCGTTGAAGGAAGTTTGCAAGATGGCATAAATCCTTACTTTAAAGACATCTCTTCTTATATCAAAATTAGGCTTGCAAACGAAGAGGACGAAAATTTTATTTTAAACAATCTTCCCCAAATCGCATTTATTAAAAATGAGGTCTGTTTTTTTGAAAGTGCTACGAAGGAAGGCGGATTTTTAAAGCTCAAAAACTTTCACCGAAACCGCTTTCACAAAATTGAAAATACGAAAATTGATTTCATTTTGCTTTCAAAAGGTTTTGCTAAATTTTCTTTCCCCTTAAGCGGAAACGAAGCTAAAATCAAGCTAAAAAAGGGCTCTGAAGAATTGGAATTGTTAATTAAGAATGATTGTAAGTGCAAGATATTCATTGCATCAAAAAGCATTTTCCCACTTAAAAACGGGACTTTGCTAAAATGGATTTTTGTCCTTAATGCAAACTTAAATTTTGCTGAAGATGGCTTTTTTAACACCCTTCCAGTTGAAGTGAAATTCAATGGCAAATCAATGAAAACAATTGGCGAAAGCTTTCAAACCGAAGAAATCGTGAAGACTTTTGAAGTCAACTTACTTTAAAAACACAATGCTGTCGCCCTTTTGTTTGCAGGCTTTTTCACAACACTAATTTCCAAAATGTTGAAATTTGTAATGTGCCTTATTCCGTTTTTATCTCTAAAGGAATTGTGAGGAATAAATCCAATGCTAAGGTTTATCTTACTTTTCGCAAAATTTTCGTGAATTTTTCCCTCAACAAAAACGCCCTTATAATTCTGAGTTATTTTTGAAATTTCGCCGATTTTCTTCTTCGGATTATGCTCAAAAAGCAATGGCAGGTTAGTTAAATCATCCCATTTTGCACCGCCTAAAATGATGTCTTTGTTTAAATCCAGCTCATTAAAAACGCTTGCATAGCCATAAAAAAACTTGCTATTTTTTGACATTGATATTATAATTTTTCTACATTTTTAAATGTCATCAATTAATTTAGTAAGCAAAATATGTTAATCAATGTTTTAAAATCAAAAATTCATAGAGCCGTTGTGACAGGCAGTGATTTGAATTACGAAGGCTCAATTTTTATAGACGAAAACCTGCTTAAAAAGGCGAACATTCTGCCTTACGAAAAGGTGGAAATTTATAATGTCAACACTGGGGCAAGGTTTGCTACATATGCTGTGCCTGTTGAAGTTGAAGGTTCTATATGTTTGAACGGTGCCGCTGCGAGAATGGTTCAAAAAGGCGATGTGATTATAATTTGCACTTACTGCTTTGTTGGGGAAGAAAAAGCAAAAGAGCATAAACCGACAGTCGTTCTGCTTTAATCACTTTAATGAAATGGCGGGAGTGACCGGACTTGAACCGGCGGCCTACTGCGTGACAGGCAGTCGCTCTAACCAACTGAGCTACACCCCCATATTATGGTTTAGTGAAATATTTAAAATATATTTTTGAAAAAGGCAAGCATTTTTTTCAATTTTCACAAAAAATATTTTTATTTCGCAAAAATTTCCTTGCAATTGAATGAGTTTTATTTTAGCTAATCATAGAATTAATATCTGTAATATGGGAATAATAAATGACTTGCAAGTTTTGAAAATCAAAATAAAATCAGCTTTTATTGATTTGAAATGGAATGTCAAAAGGTGTTTTATTCCAGAAACAATAATTCATACCGCTGGAAATGTTCCATTTTCTTCAAATTTATGTATATTTTGCTCTTTTTCGCCAAATGGAATTAAGAATTCTACTTGGCAATATCTTGAAGATTTGAAACAAAATGGATTTAGCATTCATTTACTTTCAACCACCCCTTTAACTGAAAATGATATGAAAAAATTGAAAGAAATTTGCTATAAAATAACGGAAAAAGAAAATTTCGGTCAAGATTTTGGCTGTTATAAAATTTCAATTTTAGAGCATTATAAAAAGGTAGAAAATATATTACTTGCAAATGATAGTGTTATTGGCCCATTATTTCCATTAAAAGAAGTTTTTGATGAAATGGCGGACAAAAAATGTGACTTTTGGGGCATAACAGATTATATTCCTTTTAAAGAGAAGATAAATCATCACATTGCAAGTTTTTTTGTATTATTTAGAAAAAATGTTATCAAATCTCGGAATTTTCTAAATTTTTGGGGAAGTTATAGGCCCTCTTCAAGCAGAAGAAAGGCTATTCGTCTTGGAGAAGTTAAAATAAATAAGGCTTTGAGGGATGCTGGTTTTGAATTTGATAGCTATGTTAATTCTCAAAAATTGTTTGATTTAATTGAAAATAAGAGTGTAAATGAAATTTTTAATGAATTATTACTAGAAATTCACAAAGATAGATTAAAACCATTTAAAAAAAGGCTAAATATTGAAAGCGAAGAAGATAAAAAAACATTCATCTTAATGCAAAATAAGCACAAACAAAATTTGATGCTAATTAAATATTTCAGGTATCCATTTATAAAAAAAGATATTATTCAAAAAGATGTCATAAAAGAACATTTTCTAATTGACTTTTTAGAAAAAAATAATTTTAATATATCAAAAGAAGATATATTAAAAGAATTAAAAAAGAAATGAAAGGAATTATACTAGCAGGTGGAAAGGGCACAAGACTTGCTCCACTTACAAATGTTCTAAATAAACACTTACTTCCTGTATACAACAAACCGATGATATTTTACCCCATAGCAAACTTAATTGCTTTAGGTGTTAAGGAAATATTACTCACAACTCACGAAAAGGAGATGCCATTTTTTCAAGATTTGTTAGGGGATGGCTCATATTTTGGCATTAAAATTATTTATAAAATTCAAGCAGAAGCTGGCGGAATTGCCGAAGTTTTGCTTCTTGCAGATGATTTTATTAGTAAGAATGAAAGATTTGTCGTTCATCTAGGTGATAACATATTTCATATTTCGCATATTTTGGAAAACCTAAAACCTTTAATTAACTTAAAAAAAGGGGCTGGAATAGTTCTTTCAAAAGTAAAAGACCCTGAAAGATTTGGAGTAGCGGAAATTGATGCAAACAACAAAGTTATTTCGGTCGAAGAAAAGCCGAAAAAACCTAAATCCGATCTTGCTATTACAGGGCTTTATTTTTATGATAGAACGGCAATTGATTTTGCAAAAAAAATTAGTCGTTCTGCTCGTGGGGAACTTGAAATTACCGATGTCAACAACGAGTATTTAAAACAAGGCAATCTTTATTCCATTTCTCTTTCAAGGGGTTCTGTTTGGCTTGATACTGGAACTGTAGAAAGTTTATACGAAGCTTCTGAATTTATTAGAATTATGGAACTCAAAAAAGGACAAATGATTGGAAGCCCTGAAGAGATTGCTCTTTATTCAAAGTTGATTACAAAAGAAAAATTGCACTTTCAAATCAAAGGTAAAAAAGGTGAATATTATGAGTATTTACAAAATTTATGAACAATGTTTGCATCTTTGCACTATTTCAAATTAATGGTATTAAAGATTATGTATTTCACAATTTAAACTATTTAAAAAATCAGCTAAATTGTGAGATTATTGCCGTTTCTAATACAGAAATTAGTACGGAAGATTGCATCAAGTTAAACCCGTTTTGCAAAAAAATTATTGTTAGAAAAAATAAAGGGAGAGATTTTGGAGCTTTTAAAGAAGGAATTTTATCTAATTTTGAAGAAATAAAACGAGCAGACAATCTAATTTTGATAAATGATACAATTTTAGGGTCATTTGTTAATTTTAAAGAAGATTTTATCACTTTCACTAAAAAAGATTGTGACTTTTGGGGAATTTTAGAAAGAGGACACAAAAAACCTCTCAAATCTTTTATTTGCAGCTTCTTTCTGGTTTTTAAAAGCCAAATTCTCAAAAGCGATTGCTTTAAAAGATTTTGGAAATTTTACTTTTCAACCAATATTAAAGATTTAATATGCCAACTTGGGGAAAAAAAATTAACGAGAGTGTTTATAAAAAATGGTTTCAAATTTGATGCACTTATTTCTTCGTCAAGAATAAAAGAATTTTTAAACACTTTATCTTTGGATGATTTAAAAAAAATGGCAGAAAAATTTAATTCCAATCCAAAAGATATAAAAAAATTTAAAAACTTTGAAAAAGACGGAATTATAGATTTTTTAACATTCGAAGACCCATGGAAAAAAGTCCCTGAACTTTTAATAGAAAAATTCAAAATTCCCTTTATAAAGAATCATATCTTGGGAAGGAACTTTTTAAGTCCCGAAAAATTAGAAGATTTGCTTTCAAAAAACCTAAATGGCGATGAATTAAAAATTATAAAATCTTATTTTAATCTTTAAAGTAATATTGATTAGATGCTTTCAAGTAAATAATATTCCAAACTAAAATATTTGATTAAATCTTAATTTTCACAACCCTCCCCCTTTACTTTTAAGAAATTCCGTTTTACACTCCCCTTATTTA
>CAZFPN010000008.1:0-6804 GCA_964521015.1 uncultured Rickettsiales bacterium
GACAACATCTATAACCGAATACCACCATTCATTATTATGCAATATTCTTCTAATCTTACTTTTGCCAAAATTAATAATTTCAAAATCACCTTCCTTTAAAGGTAATTCTTCTTGTTTTACTTCGTCACTCATATATTTTTAAAATTATTACTTAATCAAATTTGCATAAATTAGTTTTTTATTTTCACAAACTTCAAACCAGTTTTTAAACTTTGCAAAATCTTTTAAAGCCCTTTTTGAGTATCTAAAGCTAAACTCATTCAAATGCTTTTGAAATTCAATTAAATTCATACTTTTATAATTTCTTATAAGGTAGATTAAATAATTTAAAATAAAATGCCAAGCTTTTTTGGTATGTTAAGTATATTAATGCCAAAAAACTATTAGGCGCATTCAAGCTTTGCAAACATTTTCAAAAATTACTTGCAAGAAAAAATTTCTAAAGTATAATATAGATTATTCTATTTTTATTATGTCTTACATTGTTCTTGCAAGAAAGTACCGTCCAAGTAAGTTTTCCGAACTTGTTGGTCAAAATGTTTTAGTTTCAACACTTACAAATGCAGTTAACGAAGGCAGAATTCATCATGCTTTCTTGCTTACTGGAATTAGAGGAGTTGGAAAAACGACAACCGCAAGAATAATTGCTAAAAATCTAAATTGTGAAAAAGGTTTTACAGTTGAACCTTGCGAAGAATGTGCAAATTGCCTTGGAGTTAAAAACGGAAATCACCCAGATGTAATTGAATTTGATGCAGCAAGCAACACAGGAATAGATGATGTTAAAGTAATTATTGCAAACACACATTATGCACCAACTATGGGAAGGAAGAAGGTGTTTATTATAGACGAAATTCATATGCTTTCAACCAAAGCTTTCAATGCCTTGTTAAAAACCCTTGAAGAGCCACCAGCAAACATAATTTTCATTTTTGCGACCACGGAAGTGAGAAAAGTGCCAATTACCATTCTTTCTCGTTGTCAAAAATTTTTTTTACGGGCAGTGCAGAAAGAAGAAATCGCAGAACATTTAATCAAAATTGCAAAGTTAGAAGGTTTTGAAGTTGAAGAGCAAGCAATTGAGGTAATTTCTGCCAAAGCGGGCGGTTCTATGAGGGATGCTCTTTCAATTCTTGACCAAGCATTACTTAATGCAAACGGAAAAAATGTTTCTTTTGCAGACATTAAAGAAATGCTTAAAATTCCAACACAAGATGAAACGGAAGAGCTTTTTTCTTCAATTTTAAATGGCGATGTTGAAAATTCTTTAAATGCGATTGAAAATTTGACAGGAAATGGGCTTGAAGAAGTTGAGATATTAAGTGATATTTTAGCCTTAACTTCAACAAAAATCAAAAACGAAGCATTGGGAAAAGCTGATTTTGGAATTGCAAACTTAATTCGCCTCTATCAAATTTTAAATAAAGGTTTTGAGGATGTAAAATTTGCAGAAAACAAAAAACAGGCTCTTGAAGTGCTGATTGTGAAACTGATTTATTCTTGGAAATTGCCTTCTCCGATGGAAATTGTTGAAATTGCAAAAGGAAGTGAGGCGGGAAATTTGCTTAAATTGTTTGAAAATTCAAAACTTGTAGATTTATGAATTTTGTAAAAGGTAAATATTATTACAAAAAAGAATTAGAAGAAATGGCAAGAAATAAGGGTTTTAATGTTTCTTCTTTTTCAAAAAAGGAAATTGAATCAATTCTTATAACAGGCATTATACCAGAAAAGAAAACCACAATCAAAGGTAGTTTTCCATTAGAGTTAAATGCAATTATTTCTCCAAATTTTAAAATTGGTTATAAGGAAAGAGACTTCTTCAATCTTCACATTCCTCATTTTAAATTTAACATTCGTTTTAATCAATGGATAAAGCAAAATAAAGGCAAGGCAACTTACAAAGAGGCAATTGCGAAATATCAAGATTTAAAAGGCATAAAAAACCAAGATATTGAACCACAATTTGAATATATGGCATACATAAGAGACTTCATTCGTTTTAGCCCCAACCTTTCACTAAAAGATGCAATAAAATGCTGGAAAATGAAAAAAGAACAAATTGGAAGCCACAAATTTGAAGAAAGCGATTTGGAATATCTTCTGAAAAGATAAATCAAGCATTTTTTTTGTCGTCTTTCTTTTCCTTCATCTTTTCAGCTTCTGGGTTTCCTTCAAGCATTCTTACTTCAGTTGAACCTTGACCAAAGCCTTCAGCATTACGAACTTTACCATCTTTTCCAATAATATCAATTTTTTGTTGCGGAAGTGGGGGAGCCTTCATTAGCCTTTTTGTAAAGAATGGGTCTGCATAATACTTAATTTTTTTACACATAATTGGAGGGCTTGCCTCAATTAGAATAATCTGTAAGTCCCTACTCAATGTAATAACTTCTTGTGGAAGCATTAATGCTCTTTGTGTTTTTGACATATGTATGGAACGTGAAGCAGGGTTTAAGTCAAGGTATTTAGGTTTATTCATACTTTCACTTGCCACCGTTTTGTTTCCAATTAGCTCAGAAATTAACTTCGCCGTTTCAACGTTGTTCGCTGCATATGTAACACGATATGTAGAGTTTGAAAGAAATGAGTTCATTCCTGCATCCTCATAAACCCCTTTTAGCTGTTGAGTATCTTGAATAATCAAGAAAAGCTTAACACGATAACCACGAAAATAAGCAATACCTGCTAAAATTTGTTCCATCTTTCCAAGAGTTGGAAACTCGTCCAGCATAAACATCACACCATATGGCTCGTCTTTTCCAGGCATTTTACTTGAAAGGAATTGTGTAGCTTGCTGGTAGAACATACTCATCAAAGGACGAAGTCTTTGAATGTTATCTGGAGTCAGACCAACAAAAACCGAAGTGCAGACTTTTTTGAATGTTCTAAGGTCAAAATCACTTCTTGATGTTATTTTATCAACAATTGGGTTTGCCCAAAGTTCAAGCCTTGAGTTTGCCGTTGAAATCACACCTGATTTTTCTTTATCCGCTTTTTGAAGGAAGGCTGCAATATTCATGTACCCCACTGGGTGCATAATTGAACCAAGTGTATCAAGAGCTGTTGCAAGCAAATAAGAGGTATCATCACTTCTTAAAATACGCACTACTTCACCAAAAGAATTTTGCCTTTCTTTATCTGCAATCATGTAAAGAATAATTCCATTTACCAATGCCCTTGCCTCGTTTTCCCAGAATTCTTGCTTTTCAATTAAAATATTTCCAATTTTTTGAACATCATCAACCATTTGCCCTGGGTTTTTTGAAATCCAATCTAGTGGGTTATAGCAGTGAGATTTTGCATCAGAGGCAGCAGGTATCCAAGCGAAACATTTTTGCTTTAAAACGGATGTTCTAAAGCCACTTGTTAAATCGTAGTTTTCAAGTTTCATATCATGCACTACAACACTTTCTTTCCAAAATAATAAATTAGGTATAACAAAGCCAACCCCCTTACCAGAACCTGTTGGCGCAAAAAGTAAGACGTGCTGATAGTCTTTTGCGATGAAATACTTTCCTTTTTTATATTCCCCCATTAACATTCCGTCTTTTTGGAAAAGACCAACTTTTTTAACTTCAGCAGGGGTGGCCCAGTGGGCATCTCCAAAAAGAGCCTCTCCTTTTGTGAAGTGCCACAATATTTTAAACACTTCAACTTTTGCAATTTTAAGATATATTAAAAATATCAATGTTGGCAAAGATGAACAGATAGCTAACTTAATTCCAAAATAATTATTTCCTGTAAAGCCAATTTTTGTTCTAACTTTTATAAAGACTTTCCAATAAAGCTCGAATCTATCCCATAAAAAATTATATATTGCGAAAATATCGGAGTATTGATTTATTTTAATTAAAGCCAAAAACTTTTCCCTCCCCTCTATGGAAATGAATGTTATAACAAATGTTATAGAGCTTAAAATTGCAAATGTGATAGTCAAAATTAACAATGCCATAAATATATTTTGACCAAGCCTCGTGTCTTTATAAGGATCAAAATCAGCTGTTTTTTGACTTATTTGTTCTGCCATACTTTTATTTTAACTTATATAAAGTCATTAAAAAATAGAATAAATATTAAGTCAAGAAATTTTATTATAAATTCGCACTTATCCACCCCAAGCTACTTTGTAATTCTTGATAGTTGGAATTGCTAATTCCTTTTTTAGCTTCAATCATAATAGCAAATATTAAAGTTGCAATCTATTCAGCTAATTACCTTTTTATGGATAAATGTAATTAATTTAAAGATAAAAAATTTCTTGCATTATTATTTTTTTGATTTACGAAAGTTGAAAATTATATTTTTATTTATGAAAAGCGGTGTTAAATTGCTTTTAAGCCTTGTGCTTACATTATTTCTTTCTTCTTGTTTTGCAATTCAGAATTTTTCACAAAGCACGAAAACAATTCAGAGTTATATTTCAGATAACATCACGATTGACCCTTCAATAAAGGCAAAAAAGCAAATTTATATTACACTTTCAAATGGCACGATTTACGATGATTTAAATTTGGAAAATTCGTTGAAAGAAAAATTTTCACAATTTGGATTTTCTGTCCTTGAAAAACCACAAAATTCACCGATTATAATTGATGCAAAAATAAGGTATTATGGAATTTTTGAAAAGGAAATTCTAAATGCAATGCTTGAAGATAGAACAAAAAAAGATGCAATTTCAGGATTTAGAGGCTTTGAAGATTTTGCCCCACTTTCAAAACCAAAATTTAAGGTTGATTTTTCTGGCATTTTGATTGGCGGAGTTACTGGCTTCTTGATTTTCAAAAATGTTGCAGGAGCATTTGGTGGGGCAGTCTTAATTTCTGGTTTCAGTGCATTTTTAGAAAAATTATTTGAACCGCAAACATTACTTGCATTTGTTGATGTAAATGTGCAGGAAATTTCCAAAAATAAGATTAAAACCTTTGATTTCAGGCAAGTTAAACTTGGCGAAGGCGGAACGAGAAAAATTGAATTTATCGACGAAACAGATTATAAGATTTATCAAACGAAAATCATCGTTGTGTTAAAAAGAAAGCATTTAAGCGAAGAAAATGGAATAGGTGATGCAAAAAAACAGATAATCTCTTCTATTTTTGGCTTAATTTAAGCTCAATTCTTCTTATCGCTTCTTCAATTCCTAAAATTTCAATGATTTCAAAAACCCCAATAGATGAAGTTCTGCCAATTAAAGCCCCTATCATAGCAGGTAAGATTTTTCCTAAAGGGACTTCTTTTTCTTTGCAAAATGCCTTAAAGTTTTTTTCAAGCTCTAAAATACCGTTTTGCTTAATGAATGTTAATGCTAAAGAAAGCTTTTCAATTGATTCCTTAACTAGATTTTGAGCCTCATCTGAAGTTTCGAAGTTATCTTCAAAAGATTTAAAATCGTGAATCATTTCTGCAATTGTGCTGTATCTATAACGGATTTTCAAAACTGCCCTTTTAAGTCTTTCTTTGTTTTTAAAGTCAAAATTTTCTTCCATCCTGCTGATGATGTAACTTTCTTCAAGCTTTGAAATGAAGTGGTGATTAATGTTTTTTAGCTTTTCAAAATCAAATTTAGAAGGCGACTTGCTAATGCCTTCAAGACTAAATTCTTTAATCATTTCTAGGTCATCTAAAATACTATCATTTTCACTTCCCCAGCCAAGACGCACAAGATAGCTTCTTAAAGATTCAGGCAAATAACCCATCGCTTTATATTCTTCTACAGCTAAGGCTCCGTGTCTTTTAGATAGTTTTTTACCGTCCATTCCGTGAATTAGAGGAATATGTCCGAAAAGTGGAATTTTTGCCTTAAGCCCCCTGTAAATCAAAATTTGCTTTGGTGTGTTTGTCAGGTGGTCGTCTCCCCTTAAAACATGAGTTATATTCATGAAAATATCATCGCAAACAACAGAAAGCATATAAACGGGTGTGCCATCGCTTCTTACAATTACGAAGTCTTCAATTGTGCTTGAGTTTATCACGACTTTTCCCTGAACTAAATCTTCGTTAATAATATCTTCATTTAAAGGGACTTTCATTCTAATAACAGGTTTCACACCTTCAATCGGCTTTTCATCTTCTTTTGAATGCCTGTGGATGTATCTAGTGCCGTTTTTTTCTGCCTCTTCTTTTCTTTTTGCAATTTCTTCTTGAGAAAGATAGCAATAATAAGCAAACCCGTTTTCTATCAACTTTTTGGCTTGCTTAAAGTGTTCTTCCATTCTTTGACTTTGATAAACAACCTCATTTTCCCAGTTAAGACCTAAAAATTTTAAGCCATTTAAAATGGAATTGTAAGAGGCTTCGCTGTTTCTTGCAAAGTCCGTATCTTCAATTCTAAGAAGGAATTTACCTCCCATTTTTTTTGCAAATAAATAATTAAAAAGTGCTGTTCTTGCCGTGCCTATATGTAAATATCCAGTTGGTGAAGGGGCGATTCTAACATTAATTTCTTGTGTCATTTTTTTAAAATATCTTGCAAATAAATTAAAACGATTTATTAAAAAAAGCAATAATATTATGTTGATTTTTATTTTAATTTGAATAAAAAGTGAATAATTAATTATTCAAATATGAAGTTTATTGCCTTACTTTATTGTATTTTTGGATTTTCACTTGCAAACGGAGGCATTCCAAAAGGCTTTGTGTGTTTGAAAGATGTTGTCCCCGAAATTCAGCAATCAGCAAGATATAGCAGTGAAGAAAACTTTTCAGGTAAGAAAGTTGCAGGTTATAAAAGCCCACAAATCGTTGTGACAAAAGAAGTTGCTTTTAAACTGAAACAAATTAATGAAGAGCTTGCAAAAAGTGGAT
>CAZFPN010000008.1:6814-13161 GCA_964521015.1 uncultured Rickettsiales bacterium
AGTAATTGAACTGAAAGAAGAAATAGAAGATAATGAAATATAAAGAACACCAATTGCTTTAGTTGTTGGCGGCACTGGTGGAATTGGTACCCAGGTTTGTTTGGAGCTTGCAAAAAGTGGATTTGAACTTGTTGTTTATGATGGATATCGCCCACACAAAGCAACGGAAGATTTTATCGCTTGGGCTAAAGACAAAACTCAAACGAAAAAAGATTATTACTTTCCAATGCTGAGTAAGGAAGAAATTTTTGAAAGGGGCTTTGTTAGCAAAAGGTCTGGGCATTCTCGTGGTAGCACGGTTGATTTGACGATTATCAAGAAAGGTCAAAAAGTTCACAAAGTAAAGCCAATTCAAAGAGGCAAATTCATATTTCTAGATGATGGCACTGAAGATATGGGAATGCACTGGGATTTTTTTGGCGAAGAAAGCTGGACGGAAAGCAAACTTATTGCCAAAGAATTTCTTGAAAAGCGAAAATTCTTGAAAGAAATCATGGAAAAGCACGGATTTAAAGGAATAACTGGCGAATGGTGGCACTTTACATTAATTGATGAGCCATTTAAAGATAAATATTTTAATTTTGATATAATATGAAAAACACAAACGATTTATTCAATTTTCTTCCAAAGGAAATTGATGCTTTCTTGCTTACAACAAGCGATGAATTCTTGGGGGAGTATGTCCCTAACTATTCCCAAAGGCTTAAATTTGTAACAGGGTTTTCTGGCTCTGTAGGATTTGCAATTATTGTAAAAAATGGCAAAAGCAAACTTTTTGTTGATGGAAGATATACCCTTCAAGCTGAAAATGAATGCGGGAAAGATTATGATATTTTTGATATCACATTGCTTTTCAAAGAATTAAAAAATCATAAATTTGCAATTGATGGAAGGTTTTATTCCCTTAATTTCATAGAAAATCTTAAGGAAAGGGGAATGAATTTTGAAATCATAAATCAATGCCCTTTGGACGAAATTTGGAAAAGAGATATTATTTTTGAATGTAAAACTGAAAACTTTGAACTTGCTGGCGAAACAAAAGAAGAAAAATTAGCAAAAGTTAGGAATTTTTTAAAAGAAAATAATGCAGATGCTCTGTTTTTGCACGACCCTCACGACATTTGTTATGCCTTCAATATTCGTGGGAATTACTTGGAATTTTCCCCAATTATTCCATTTTTTGCTTTTATTTCAAGGGAAAGTGAAGGTCTTGTTGCCCCAAAAGATGTGCCGAATTTAAAACTTGGTAAGGTTTTGCTTTCAAAATCTGCTTCTTACAACATTTTTACTTTGCTTTCAAAAAATAACGAAATCATCTTTGAAAAAGAAGATTTTCTAGCAAATCAAAAAGCAGTGAAAACTGAATTTGAAATAGAATGCATTAAGAAGGCGCATATTCAAGATGGCAAAGCACTGAAAGAATTTATATCGTGGCTTAAAAAGGCGAAATTGGAAAATGAAACCGAATTTTCAATAGGTCAGAAATTAATTGAATTTAGAAAAAAGCAAGAAGGTTTTATTTGCGAAAGCTTTTCTTCAATTGTTGGATTTAAAGAAAATGGGGCAATAGTCCATTACAGAGCCTTAGAAAATTCTTGCAAGCAAATTAAAGGCGAGGGATTGCTTTTAATTGATAGCGGAGGGCAATATTATTCCAAAAAAATCCAAATTTGCGGAACAACTGATGTCACGCGTGTATTTGCAATTGGCACACCAAATGATGAAGAAAAAAGAGCCTACACTCTTGTTTTAAAGGGGCATATAGCCTTGTGCGAAGCTGTTTTTCCAAGTGGCACAACAGGGGGCGAGCTTGAATTTTTGGCAAGGCAATTTTTGTTTAAACAGGGTTTGAATTTTAATCACGGCACAGGACACGGGGTTGGATATTTCCTTTCTGTTCATGAAGGTCCTTGTGGTTTTTCAAAAAGGTCAAATGTGGTTTTAAAAGCAGGGATGGTGCTTTCAAATGAACCTGGATTTTACAAAGAAAATGCCTTTGGAATTAGGTTTGAAAATCTTTTGTTTATAAAAAATGCCCCATTTGAAGGCTTTTTAGAATTTGAAATCTTGACAAAAGCACCAATTGAAGCAAAATTGCTTGACTATCAAATTTTGACAGATGACGAACTTGAATGGCTTATGGAATATACAAATTTCGTAAATCATCTTGAGTTGTAATTTTAATATTCCCCCTTTCCCCTTCAATAACTTTAACTGGGATTTTTTCAATTTCACAAAGCGCTGAATCATCTGTTAAAGTAAGGTGTTGATATTTTTTATGTAAGCTGTGAATTAGGTTAAAATCAAAGCCTTGTGGAGTTTGCACTAAAGCAAGGTTTTCCCTTGAAATCGTGCCAGAAACATAACCATTAATCACTTTTTTTACTGTATCTTGAACTTTTACACAAGGTATAACAGCCTTTTCCCCATCCTCTAAAGCATTAATGACATTTTGAATAAGGTTTTTTGATGCGAAAGGTCTTACTCCGTCTGTTATTAAAACATATTTTGGCTTTTTTTCACACAAAAATTCAAGACCATTAAACACGGAATTTTGCCTTTCCTGACCTCCAAAACAATAATTTGTTTTGAAATTTGCTTTGAAAAAATCTTCATCTTCTTTTCTTATAACAACTAAAATATTTTGTGTAAAATTGCAAAATAAATCTATCGTTTTTTGCAAAACAAAACCGCTTTCTAGTTTATGATATTGCTTTGGAATTTGGGAGTTAAATCTTTTCCCAAAGCCACCAGCGGTGATTATGCAGGCTAACATCTTGCTTTCACTTTGGTTTTTAATGCAACCGAGACACGCTTTTTATTTTTAGACCTTTTTCTTTGCTTTATGATTGGTTTTGCAGTTCTTGAATCAATCCTTTCTTTAATGTAAGAATCTATTTTAAAATCAACATCTTCTATAAAATCTGTAAAGAAGTGGTCTGCCCCTTCAATTAGCTCATATTTAACTGAAACAGCCTTTTGTCTTTGGCACATTTGAACGACTTTTGTTGTCTCACTTGGTTTTGCAATTTCGTCTTCCGAACCTTGAATTATCAACCCTGAAATAGGACAAGGGGAAAAGAAGTTGAAATTATACCTTGAGCAGGGTGGTGAAACTGAAATAAAACCTTCAATTTCTGGTCTTCTCATAATACTTTGCATTCCTATATAGGCACCGAATGAAAAACCTGCTATCCAGTAATGAGAACTTCTTTCATTTTGATTTCTAAGCCAATCTAATGTGGCATTAATATCTTCCAATTCCCCAATTCCATTATCAAATTTGCCAGCCGAATTTCCAACACCTCTAAAATTTATTCTAAGGACGGAAAAATCGTTATTTACAAAACTTTTGTAAATATGGTAAGTTATTTTATTATTCATCGTCCCTCCGTAAAGAGGGTTTGGATGAAGAATCAAAGCAGTGGGAGCCTTAGGGTCTTCCGCCTGATGATACATCCCTTCAAGCTTTCCAGCTGGTCCTTCAAGGTAAATTTTTGGCATCTCTTCATCATAACTTCCTTTTAATTTTTATTGTAAATGCAAAATTTTCAAAAAGCAAGAATTTTTTTCAAAAATAGCAAATTAATAAAGATAAAAAAATTAAAAATCAAGGAAAATTAATGAAAAAAATCTTTTCCTTTTGGTTTTATAATTAATTTTTTAGGTTGTGTTTTTGTAATTTTTATTTAAAAATAAAACTTTTTACTAGTTTGATGTTTTATAAGTTTGATTTATAAATGATTTTATTGACTTAATATAGGAATAAGAATTGAGTGATGATATAAAGAATAAACTCAATATAGCAAAAGATAGATTAAAATCTTCAAACTGAAGAGAAAGCTGCCAAATGAAAAACAATGAAACAAAGCTCAAAATTACTGGCACCAAAAAGAAAGTTTTTCTAGAAAAAATGAAATGTTGTTTTAGCGAAATCTTTTTAAAGCTAACATTTTGCATTACAGCAAAAAAACTAATTAGAATGCTAACTGAAAGAAGAGATGTTCCTTTTACAACAAATTGATTATTGAAGACAAGTATCAAAAAAGCAAAACTTAAAATCACGGAACAAATTTTAGAAAAAGCAATTGTAAAAAAGTGTTTATCAAGCTTTTTGCTTTTATTCCCCTTTTTCACTATCATGTTAAGTAGATTTTCTTTCTTTTCTTCAAATTTTGTTTTTGCAAATTTACACTCCTCGAATGCTGCATTTTGAATTGAAGTTTTAATGCAAATGCCACTTTTTTCGTTTTGAAATGAGTTAAAGGCAGATTCATGTATCGTTGAATATAAAAAATAACAAGAATGCAAATCACATCCTATAAAATTCACTTGTTTCAAATTTGTTTTGACGAATTTTGAGTAAGGCAGATTACATAATGTAAATTCAGACATCTGTACAATGCATTCTTGGATATTGATTGATGTTAAATCTGTGTTAAAAAAAGACGAATTATAAAATTTGGATTTATAAAAGCTTGAATTTGTTAAAATTGCTTTATCTGTAATGATTTTAGTAAAAAGACATTCTTCAATTGAAGTGTTGGCAAAGTTTGTAGAGTGAAATTTGCAATCTTCAAAGGTTGTTTTTTTTATGTTTTTACTTAAAATGTTTGAATTGGTAAAATCGCAATTATCAAAAAACACTTCTTCAAAATTTTGGCTTATCGTAATTCCGCTTAAATTACAATTCTTGAAAACTATCTTTGATATGTCAAAATTGCTAAAATCAAAACCTTCAAAATTAATGTGCATAAAAGATGCTTTTCTTCCGTTTTCGTTTCCATTTAAGAAAAGTTGATGACTAGTTAAAAAGTCAACAATTTCCATTTTCAAAGAGCTTTCAGCGTTACCTTTTTTAAACCTCATATAAACTATTGACAAAATTATTCGTTTTGTTTAAATTGTAAATGTTATATTTTTAAATTCAAGTTTTTATTTATGAAAGTTAAAATCGCAATTAATGGATTTGGTAGAATAGGAAGGTGTCTTCTTCGTGCAATTTTTGAAGAAAACATTGAAGGAATTGATGTTGTGGCAATTAATGGTCCTGCGGAAATTAGTCAACATGCTCACTTGTTTGAATTTGATTCAGTGCATGGAACATTCAAAGGAAGTGTTGATTTTGATGAAAACAATTTGATAATTAATGGTCAAAAAATTAAAATTTTAAGGGAAAAAGAAGTCTCGAATCTGCCTTGGGGGGAAATGGGGGTTGATGTCGTTATGGAATGCACAGGAATTTACACTTCAAAAGAAAAGGCTAGCCTTCACTTGAAACAGGGGGCAAAAAAAGTGATGATTTCCGCTCCTGCAAAAGAAAAAGATGTTAAAACAATCGTTATGGGGGTTAATCATGCAGAATTAAAAAAAGAAGATGAAATTATATCAATTGGCTCTTGTACAACAAACTGCCTTGCACCAATCGCAAAAGTTTTAGACGAAAATTTGGAAATAGTGAGCGGTTTCATGACAACAATTCATGCCTACACAGGCGACCAAAACATCCTTGATGCTTCACATAAAGGGGACTTAAGAAGGGCAAGGGCGGCCGCTCTTTCAATGGTTCCAACTTCAACTGGGGCGGCAAAGGCACTGGGGCTTGTTCTTCCAAACCTTGCAGGAAAGCTAGATGGAAGTGCAATTAGAGTTCCAACGCCCAATGTTTCTGTTGTTGATTTATGCTTTATTGCAGGCAAAAAAACTACAACTGAAGAAGTGAATGAAATGTTAAAAAAAGCAAGTGAGGGAGACCTGAAAGGAATTTTAGGATTTGAAAAAAAACCTCTTGTTTCTGTTGATTTCAAAGGTAATTCAAATTCAAGCATTGTTGATGCACTGGAAACGAAAGTTACGGGTGGCAATTTTGTTCGTGTCCTTTCGTGGTATGATAACGAATGGGGCTTTTCAGTTAGAATGCTTGAAGGGGCAAAACTTTGGGCAAAATTATGAAGGCTTTGAATTGGCTTGTAGATTTTATCTACGGAAAAGATTTCTCTAAAAATGGCAAAAAGAAAGATTATCTTCTTATTCCACTTTATGCCCTTTTAATAGTTGTTCTTTTTAGGTCTTTGCTTTTTGATAACTATCACATCCCTTCTGGCTCAATGAAGAATACTCTTTTAGTTGGAGATAAAATCACTGTTTCAATGTTTTCATATGGTTATAGCAGATTTTCCTTTCCTTTTGGTCTTGCACCTATAAAGGGAAGAATTTTGAAAACCCACCCTGAAAGAGGCGATATAGTTGTTTTTAAATATCCATCGAATAATAGCATCAACTATGTTAAAAGGCTTATCGGTCTTCCAAAAGATAAAATCAAAATGATAAATGGCGAACTTTACATC
>CAZFPN010000008.1:13171-19442 GCA_964521015.1 uncultured Rickettsiales bacterium
CTGGCAAGAAAATTCATTGAATATGTTAAAGAGGATGAAATTGGTTTTGAAATAACACTTTCAAAATTTATGGAAACATTACCCAATGGAAAAAGTTATGAAATTTTAAAATTTTATCTAGAAGGCGAGGGAATTGTCGATAATGTTGCTGAATTTGAAGTGCCTGAAGGTCATTATTTTTTTATGGGCGATAATCGTGATTTTTCAAAAGATAGTCGTTTTGAAGAGGTCGGCTTCGTTAAAGAAGAACTTCTTGTTGGTAGGGTTGAGCGCATTTTAATTTCTTCGCCTTCAAGTCTTTTAAATGTTTTTGATTGGCATAACATAAGGTTTAATCGAATTTTCAAAAAACCTTAATTTTTTCTTGCATTTTATAAAAAAAAGTATTATTATGCTTTCAAGTAAAAATAATTAATATGTTAAAATTTATTCCGAAATTGTTTTTAAATTTAATTTTTATATTGGTAATCTCTTGCGCTACAAAGGGGGAAAATGGGGAAGTGATTATTGGACCTAACCCTAACCCCAATCCTAACCCTAATCCCAATCCCAATCCCAATCCATCTCCAACTGAATTTCAAAATAAAATTGATGAAATAGTTCAAAATAATGCCTTTAAGTATTTGATTTTAGAGCAAGGTAAGGCTAAGAATGAATTAAATTTGGCAAATGCTGATAGAAGATATTACAAGGGTTTAGAATCTTTAATCGCCTTAAATCAAATTAAAGGCAGTGGAAGGGTTGGCATAATTGGAGATACCGTGACTGATGAATATCTTGGTTTTGAATTTTTAGGAGTGCTAGGTTTTAACTGTGCTAATAACTGTGAGCAGGTTTTCAAAGATAACAATAAAAAAGATATCGCCTCTAATTACGCAACAACAATTTTTCTTTTACAATCACTAAGCAATTTTACAAGTGATAAAATTACATCTAGTCTAGGTTTAAATACAAATAGTGCTACGAATGTTTATGGAGTGGTGAAGCTTCAAGGGGCAACAAATGCTATAAATTTAACATTTATACAAAATGCTTTAACAAAAGCAAAGCAAGATAATATGCATACATTAATTTATGATTATGTTGATGGATATAGAGTTTCATATTCTTATTCAAACTCATATGGTCTTGATGATACTTCCATATTAGGTAAAATTACCGATAAAACCTTATTAGGAGGAAGTGAAGATAATTTTATAAAAGGGCTTTCAATGTCTTTTATAAATTATCTAGATGCTTACAATGTTTTAGTTATGCCAACTGGAACAATTACAAAATATTTTGACCCTTATAAAATAGGAACTCCAGTCTATGGGTCTTTAATAGCTCAGGATTTTGCATCAAATACTGCAATTGATGGAAGTAAATGGCTTTCATATGGTTATTTTACAGGAGGACACAATAACACTAAAGGAAATGTTGTTATGACCGAAGGTTTAGCGACAGGTCATATAATTCAGCAAATGCAAGCTTTTAATGGTTTAAATGCAAACCAAAACTCTGTTGCACTTTCTTTGCCTGTTTTTGGAACTTGTGATGCCGATAAAACAAAAGATTGCACCTACACACCAGATAAAAAGGCGATTTTACCAGGTTCGCTTAGGGATTATGTTTTTTCAATTACTATAAGGGAAAATTTTGGTAAATGGGTTGATGGAGGTCAAGCAGGAAATGGTCAGACAATTACTATGAATGGATTTCTAGAAAACAAAGATAAAATCAAAGATTTGACACGTGCATCCGAAGGAAGGTTTGCAAATATGATTTTAGGTTCCACAATTACAACACTTACAAAATTAACAAATAATGAAAGAAAAGCAGTGGAAACACTGAAAACAAATTTCACATTAAAGCAATATGGTGGCAATGGCACAGTAACGTCATTTAGCGATGCTGGAGCTTACAAAAATGGCGGTCAGTTTTATAGTTTTAACAAAAACAATTTAATTAGTAATATAGAAAGCACTCCTGCAATTAAAGATAAAATCCTTACTTATTTCAAGAAGTATGCTGAATTTAACGGAGGTATTATAAAAGATGAAAATGCAAACACGGCCGAATATACCTTAAATGCAAATGATAACACTAATTGGAATAATATAAAAGAAATATACAAAAACAAACCAGAACTTCTTGCTCAGTTTATAACAGAAAATGATGTAATTATATGTGATGGTGTATGCACTGGAAGTAACATTATTTTTATGAATGGTCAATCTGGAAAATTCATTACACAAGAAGTGGAATATAAGTATATTGATAAAGATGGAAAAGAACAAATAGGAAAGCACACAATTTATAAAAACGACAAAGGTCAAATCATTGCTTCAAATGTTTTTGGAAATGGGATTGTTGATTTCCACGCAATGGGAAAAACTCAAATCAAAGGGACTTCGCACAATTTATTTGACACAAAAGTGCAAACATCTTCAGTATTTGGAAATGCCTTTTCAAATTCAAACTTAAACAATTTAAGTGCAGTGCTTGGTTCTGTTTATGTTGAAAATGAAAACAAAGAAACACAAATGAGCCTTGATATGAATCAAACTTTTGCAAGTAAAGAAAAAAGAGCTTTTGCGATGGAAAATTTTGTATCAAGCAAAGCAATTAACGAAAATGCGAACTTTAATCTCGGAGGTTTAAATTTTGGCTTCCTTGCCTCAAAAGAAAATATGAATTTTGCTGAAAAGAATCTAGCAAGCATTAAGAACATTGTTGAAGGTGAAAAAGAAAAAGAAGTTTTAAGTTCTGATTTTAACATTTCACTGCCAATTAGCGGAAATTTAAGTTTAAATGCAATGATAAAGGGGACAAGTTTAAAAAGGTTGAATTCTCTTCAAAATCAATCATTTAGCTTAATTCAAGGTAATGGCGGATTTAGACAATCTTATTCAAATTTTGTTGAAATATTTGAAAATGGGAAAAATCTACAATCAACCTCATTGAATTTTCAAGGAAAGGATGTTGCACTTCAATTTACTGCATCTTCAAATGAATTTCAAAATATATTTACAGGGAAAAATCAAAAGAAAAATCTTGCAATGCTTGAAGGTGAAGTTGTAAAAAGTAATACAGGCATAAAGTTTAATTTTGGTGCAATGGAAGAAGAGGGGTCTATTTTTGGTTCTCACTTTTCTGGGGGAATGGATGTAAAATCTTCTAAGACAACTTTTATTGGCTTGAATTTTGCTCAAAAGTTAAATTATGGAATTTTTGTGAGTTCTGGATTTAATTACGGATATTCTTCTGTAAGGACTGATTTTGATAGCCTCATTAGTTTTGCAAACATACATTCTTCAAGCTTCAATGCAATTTTCGGTATGGAAAATACATTAGGAATTTTTGCATTAAATTATTCCACGGGTCTTGCCATCAATAAAGGTTATGCAAGTTCTTTCAACGGAAATAAATTTGAAGAATTTAGCTTAAAGCCAAATGCTATAGAACAAAACTTTGAATTTAGCTTCTTGAAAGCGAAAAATCAAAATTCTCAAATTAAATTTGCCTTTATTCACACGGAAAACCTTGCAAATGTAAAGGGTGAAAAGCAAAATGTTGTGGCTTTAAGGCTTAATCAAAAATTTTAAAGATACTTAAGCACTTCTTTCGGCACGAAATTTGAAATATCTCCACCTAATTCCGCAATTGATTTTACAAAACGCGAAGATATAAAGTGCATATCATTACTTGAAGGAAGGAAAATTGTCTCAAGTTCTTTTTCAAGGCTTGAATTAACACAGGCCATTTGAAATTCATACTCAAAATCAGAAACTGCCCTTAAACCCCTTACAATAACTCCTGCATTCTTTGACTTTGCAAAATTTACAAGCAAGCCTTCAAAAATTTCTATTTTTACATTTCTTAAGCCCTCTGACTTTAAAACTTCGTTAGTGATTTCAAGTCTTTTTGCTGTTGAAAAAAATGATGTTTTACCATTATTTTCAGCAATTCCAACAATTAATTCATCAAATAAAAGAGAGGCTCTTTTGATTATATCTAAATGCCCTTTGGTTATTGGGTCAAAACTTCCGGGATAAATTGCAATTCTATAATTCATATACTTGACAAAATAAAAAATTAAGTAAATATAAATATTAGTTTTAAAAAGTAAATAAAAAAATATGGCTGGTTTAAGAAATGACCCTTTATTCGTCGGTCTTACAAGGCCTCCAATGCTTTTTGGAGTGACTTATATGTATTTCGTGCTTAATTTACTTGGAAGTATGATGTACTTCATTGCAAGTTCAGATTTTAAAGTTGTTGTTGTTGCAGGTTTTTTGCATGCTGTTTCATATGTTATTTGTCAAAAAGAACCTTTACTTATTGATATGTTTATGTTAAGGCAGGCAAAATTTATGAAGTGTAAAAATCTCGCTTATCACAAATATAAAGCATCTTACGACCCATTCTAAAACCTTAAGTAAATGAAAATTCGTCTTTATATAAAACAAAAAATTAGTTTGAAAGAAAAAATTGAACTTGAAAGTGAAAAAGCACACTACTTGAAAAATGTTTTAAGGGCAAAGACGGGGCAAAAAATCTATATCTTTAATGAAGATGATGGCGAATTTGAAGCTCTTTTAATTTGTGAAAAATTTGTTTTTGTCAATCCTGTAATGTTTGTAAAGCCTGCGGAAATCCTTAAAAAGAAAATTCACCTTGCATTCGCTAATATAAAAAACAATTTAGTTGCTGATGTCTTAAATTCTTGCACTCAAACTGGAATTTATAGCTTTTTTCCAATGATAACAGAATTTACCATAAACAAAAACTTTTCACACGAAAGAGGTCTTAAAATCATTGAAGAAGCAAGTGAGCAGTGTGAAAGAATAACGATGCCAAAGTTAGATAAAATCTTACAATTAAGCGAAATTTTAGCAAATATTAAAAACAAAGGATTGATACTTTTTTGCGACGAAAAAGCGAATTTTGAAAAAAATAAATTAATAGAAGTTGCAAAAGATTTTGAAAACATTTTCATTTTCATTGGTCCTGAAGGTGGCTTTAGCGAAAAAGAAAGAATATTGTTAAAAAGCGAAGGGGCGGAAACAATCAGTCTTTCGCCTTTTATTTTAAGGGCGGAAACGGCCAGTCTTTGTGCATCTTTTTTTGCATACACTTTTTTATAAAAAAATTCTAAAATTAGTTGCAAAATAAAATTTTCATTTTAATACTAATTGAAATAATTATTAAAATTATGTTTTTAAAGTTTTATAAATTGGCAGTTTTGTGCCTTGCATCAGTTTTTGCATTTAATATATCTCTTGCAAGCACAATGGGTGCAAAGAAAGAAGAAAAGAAAGAAATGAAGAAAGAAGAAAAAAAGATGGAACATCACAAAAAAGATGCCAAGACAGAAATGAAAGATGGCAAAAAAATGGAAGAAAAGAAAGAAATGAAGAAAGACAAAAAATCTAGCAAATAATTTTGTTAGATTTAACTTTTTCTTGAAAATCTAGGTAATCTTTTGGTGTTCCTATATCAAAAAAATAACCTTCGTTCTTAAAAGCGAGAAGGTTTTTATTTCCTTCAAAAAAATCTTTTTCAATTGAAAAGCTGTTCTTTTGAATTTTGCAAAGCTCTTCATTTAAAAATTTAGCATTTGCAAGATATATTCCAGAATTGATAAAGCCTTTTCCTTCTAAAGCTTTTTCACCGAAGTTAGCGATTTTGCCATTTTCTAAAATTTGCAAACTGCCAAATCGCGAAACATCTTCTACGGAAGTCGCTGAAATGGTAAATTGACTTTCGTGTTTTAGGTGAAAGTTTTGCATCTCAAATAAATTTGTGCTAGACATCACATCTCCATTGAAAACAAAGATATTTTCGCTTTTAACGAATTGCAAATTAAAGCGAATTGCCCCACCAGTGCCAAGCAAATCTTCTTCAAGGTGAAATTCTAAACCTTCTTCTTCCTTGAAAGTTTCAATTATTTTTTCCGCTAAATGATGGATGGAAAGATGGATTTTTGAAATTCCTTGCTTTTTTAAATTTGCAATAAGATAGCTCAAAAACGACTTTCCATTTATTGGTGCAAGGGGTTTTGGAACTTCTGCGATAATGCTTTTTAACCTTGTTCCAAGCCCGCCAGCCAAAACGATTGCCTCATTTGTGAAATTCATAAATTAAATATTTTTAGCAATTTTATAGTCTAAAATTTATGTTGCAAGTTTTATTTGCTTTCAAAAAGCACAACAGCCCCTTTTGTTCCAGAATAAAGAGCCTTGTTGCTTGCATTGAATTCGCTTTTTAAGTCGAATAACATAGAATT
>CAZFPN010000009.1:0-19294 GCA_964521015.1 uncultured Rickettsiales bacterium
TTATCAAATAAAAGAAGAATTTAAGGAAAAAGAAAAATCTGTTAAAAAGAAAATGGCAGACAGAAGCAAGAAAAACTCTTTCAAGCCTGTAAAAAACTTCTTGCAATTGTTATTGGCAAACGAGGCATTCTTCCGCATCATTTATATTTTGTGCTTTACTAAAATTAGAAACCGTATCAGCCCTTTGAATAGAAGTTGAACGGCAGTAGTAAAGTGTTTTAACACCTTTTTTCCAAGCATCAAAATGTGCAACATGCAATTCCTTCTTGCCAACATTTCCATGAAAAAACAAGTTGAATGATTGAGCTTGGCAAATAAAAGGCGTTCTATCAGCGCAATGCTCAACAAGCCACATTTGATTAATTTCAAAAGCAGTTTTAAACACAAGCTTTTCTTCTTCTGTTAAAAAAGATAGATGCTGAACGCTTCCCCCTGTGGTTGTAATGGAAGACCAAACATCAGGAACATCGTGCCCTTTTTTCGCAAGAAGATTCGCAAGATATTTATTTTTAACAACAAAGCTACCTGATAATGTTTTTTGAGTAAAAACATTCGCAACAAAAGGTTCAATTCCGGGGCTTGAATTTCCTGCTATAATTGAAATTGAGGCAGTTGGGGCAATTGCAAGTTTTGTGGAAAATCTTTCTTCAAGACCAGCATCTTTTGCATCAGGGCAGGCTCCTTTTTCTTTCGCAAGCATTGCGGAGGCTTTATCAACTTCTTCCTTTAAATGCTTAAACATTCTTTTATTCCAAGATTTAGCCATCACTCCTTCAATTGGCACCATTTTGCTTTGAAGAAAGGAATGAAATCCCATCACTCCAAGCCCTACACTTCTTTCTCTCATAGCACTGTAAACGGCATTTTGCATTTCCTTTGGTGCTTTTTTGATGAAATCCTCAAGGACATTATCTAAAAACCTCATTACATCTGGTATGAAGTCTTTATTTCCTTCCCATTCGTCATAATATTCAAGATTGACAGAAGAAAGACAGCAAACTGAAGTTCTTGTTTTTCCAAGATGATCCTTCCCTGTTGGCAATGTAATTTCGGAACAAAGATTTGATGCTTTAATTTTTAAGTCCAACTTTTTTTGCACGGCAGAACGTCCCTCGTTCACTAAATCAGTGAAGAAAATATAAGGCTCACCAGTTTCAATTCTTGCTGTTATTAACTTTATCCATAAATCACGAGCAGAAACTGTGGAAATCACCTTACCTGTTGCGGGGCTTTTCAAATCCCACTTTTCGCCATTTTCAACAGCCTGCATAAAGGCATTTGGAATTGTAATTCCGTGATGAATATTAAGACATTTTCTGTTTAAATCGCCCCCTGTTGGTCTTCTAATGTCAATAAATTCTTCAATTTCAGGGTGGGAAATATCAAGATACACCGCCGCACTCCCCCTTCTTAAAGAGCCTTGAGAAATGGCAAGAGTAAGGCTATCAATCACTTTAACAAAAGGCATAATACCTGATGTGAAACCCTTTCCCGTTATTGGTTCGTTAATTGAGCGCACGGAAGAAATATTTGTTCCTATTCCGCCACCATTTGAGGCAAGCCAAACATTTTCATTCCAGATTCCAGCAATAGAATGAAGACTATCTTCCATTTCATTCAAAAAACAAGATATAGGAAGCCCTCTACTTGTTCCCCCATTTGCAAGAACAGGGGTTGCAGCCATAAACCACATTTTAGACATATAGTCGTAAAGCCTTGTGGCATGTTCTTCGTCGTCTGCATAATAATTGCATACTCTCGCGAATAAATCTTGAAAAGTTTCCCCTTCAAGTAAGTATCTATCGGCAAGGATAGCTTTTCCAAAATCTGTTAGTAGATTGTCTCTATCTTTCTTAATAACCATAACATTAATCAATTACTGTTGACATTTGAGTTTTATTTTTTTGCTCAACCTCTTTTAAAAACATTTCCACACCTTTGTGAAATGGAATTTCTGCATCATTCTTAAAATAACTTTTAAAATCATTATTTTTTAGTGATAAATTTGATTGTTGCAATACTGAAATATCTTTGAAAATGGACTCTAAAACTTCCTTCACGAGCTTTTCGGGAGTATCTTTCGTTGCAAACAAAACCGCCTCTACTGCAATTGTTTTAATTTCTTTATTTTGATTTGAATAACTTTTTGCAGGAATTGTAAAAGGCTTAAATGCTTTATATTTTGATATAAATTGTGAAATAAATGAATCTTCAATTGAAATTAACCTTACATTACATCTCTTAATTAAATTTTCAACAAATTCACTTGGGTTTCCACCAAGAAGGAAGGCAACATCAAGGCTTTTTGCATCAAGCACACTTCTGCATAAAAGTGAAACAATTTCATATCTATTTAATTCCAAAAGAACATTTTTAGACCAACCCTTTTCTTTCATTATCATTCTTACTGTTGCATTTTCCCCTGATTTTGGCTCACCTATATTAATGCTATCTTGCAAAAGAATGTCATCGAATTCTCTTACTTCGGAATTTTGAGAAGCGATAATAAAAATTGGCTCAAGATAAAGCCTTGCCACAATTCTTAAGTCTTCCTTTTTTGGGTGAAAAGAAATGACATCTGCTTGAGCTATGCCAAAAGAAGTTTTATCAATTAATGCTAAATCTATGTTTTCCACACTGCCTGAAGTTGTTTTAACCAAACATTTTATTGAAGAATTTTTTGAATTACTATTTACCAGGCTACAAAAATCTTTTCCGACTTTAAAATAATTTCCTGAATTTGTGCCTGTTCCTATTGTTATGATTGCTTGAGGCATTACTGCCACCACAATTTCAAAACTTAAAAGTTTGAAAAATATTAACGAAAACAAAAATTTCTTTATCATCTATTTTAAAAAAGTTGATAAAATAAGTAAATATATTTTCCTCTATTAGTCAACAACAAAATTTTTTATTTTTGCAAAAAAAGACTTGAATTTTAAAAATAGCTTAAAATAAGGTTAAAAAATAATCAATACAAGATTTTATCAACAAAATAAAGACATATTCATAAATTCAAACCAATGTCGCCAAATTTAATTTCCTTCAAAATACCGTCATTTTGTTTTAAAATTAAATGCCCTTCCTTGCTTAAAGATTGCATTTTTCCTTTAAATTCGCCTTGATTTATCGTGATTTCACCTTCTGTAAAGAATTTTTGCTCTAAATAATTTAAAACAAATTCCCTTCTCAAGTGCAAATTATTTTTGAATTGATTAAAAATTCCTTCCGCCATTTCTTTTGCATTTATTGTGACACCAAATTCCATCAAATTTCCTGCTGGAAAAATCGTTTCTATTGGGCTTTTTTTTAAATTCACCCCTATTCCAATAACAAAAAAACCTTTCACTTTTTCTATCAAAATCCCAGCAACTTTTTTGCCTTCAATTAAAACATCGTTGACCCATTTATATTTTGCATCAAGCGAAATTGCATCAAGCAAGCAAAAAGCTGTGTAAAGTGGCATTATCTCTTTAAAATCATTTGCGAGATTTTCTTCAAAGCAGATTGTGAAGTAAAGGTTTCCGTTATCTTCCGAAATCCATTTTCGCTCAAGCCTTCCTCTTCCTTGCATCTGTTTTTTTGCAAGCAAGATAAAGCAATTTGCCACATTTCCTTCAAAAATCATTTGTTTTGCCAAAGTGTTGGTGGAATTTACTTCCTCAAATTCGTGTAAAATTTCTTGAAAAACAAAATCTTTCATATAAATTAAATAGTTTTAGTAAATAATAAACAATAAAATGCAAAAAGGCAAAAAAAATGTTGTAATAGTTGATGGATACGGCTTTGTGTTTCGTGCCTTCTTTAGCCTTGCTGATTTCAAAACCTCAAAAGGCGAGCCAGTTGGGGCAATTTACGGCTTTATGAATATGATTTTAAAAGTTTTAAACAGCCTTTCACCTGAAATTTTAATAGTCGTTTTTGATAGCGGGAAAAAAACCTTTAGAAGTGAGCTTTACCCAGAATATAAAGCAAATAGAAAAGAAGCACCTGAAGATTTAAAGCCTCAATTCCCATTGATAAGAAATGCGGTTGAAGCGATGAATTTAAAGTATGTTGAAGTTGAAGGCTTTGAAGCAGATGACATAATTGCCACATATTCCAAAATTATTGAAAAAAATGGTGGAAAGTCAATTATAATAAGCTCAGATAAAGACTTAATGCAACTTGTCAAAAATGGCATTACAGAATTTTATGACCCAATGAAAAATAAATTCATCAAAGAAGAAGATGTAGAGCAGAAATTCGGTGTTAAACCTCATCAAGTCAAAGATTTTCTTTCAATTTTAGGTGATAGCTCTGATAACATTCCCGGAATAAAAGGAATTGGTGAAAAAGGTGCAAGTGAGCTTTTAAACAAATTTCATACATTGGAAAATATATACGAAAAGCTTTCTGAAATTGAAAAGCCGAGGTTGAAAAAGCTTTTGGAAGAAGGGAAAGAGATGGCATTTTTATCTCAAAAGTTGGCAAGTCTGCATTTTGATGTAAATGTTCCAAATATTGAAGATTTCAAAATCAAGCCATTTAACAAGGAAATTCTTTATAGCTTTCTTGCAAAATACGAAATGAATTCCTTGATAGCAAAGCTTACACCGGAATTTAACAAAGCACAAAAAGATTTATTTGATTTTAATTCAAGCGAAAAGGCGGTAGAAGAAATCAAGCTAATTTCCGAGCCTAAGAAATTAGAAATTGCATTAAATGAAATTAAAGAAGATGAGTTGGTTTTAGATGTAAAAGATAATAAGCTAAACATAAAAACAAAAACAACTGAATTTGAAACTTTGCTGTAAGTTCAATTCAAATTAATTTTCTATTTAATCAATAATTTAGATAAATATAACATGTCAAAAGTATTGATATGTTATTGATAATCAATTTAATTTCAGTTACTTTATGTCTAAAAAATGCCCTCAATGTTCTTTTGGGGTGATGTTAATTAACGAATGCCAATTTCAAATCAAGAAAAAACTTGCTTTTTATAAAATTTTATTATACTTACTGAAGTTAATTAATCATTTTTAGCAATGAAATTTTTTATTCAAATTACTCTAACTTTTTTGATTTTATTTAAAAGTGCAAATGCAATTACCTGCACAGAAGCAAAGATGGATGAAAAACTATTTTTTGATGCCTCATTTGGAGCAATGATAAATGTTGCAAAATCGCGCATTTCACCTTCTATGCAAAACCAAAAAATAGAGCAAATTCTTTTTGATTGTGTTGATGTTGAAAAAGTTTCTAAAAGAGTTTTAGGGCGTGCAAAATGGCAAGAATTAAGTGAAGACGAAAAGAGAAAATTCCTTATTGAATATCCAAAATATTTCATTGAGACATTCAAAGATATAACCCTTGCTTCACTTGCTGGTGTTGAAGATTTTAGCTTTAGAAGAATTGGCACCACATCAAGCTATGTAGTAAGCCTGAAATATGCTGAAAAATCACAAAAAAACCTTGAACTTGTTATGAATATTGAAGAAAAAAATGGTTCTTTGAAAATTACAGACGGCAAGTTTGCAGAAATTAGCATATTGACGCTGCAAAAACAAATGTTTGATAGGCTTTATGACTTCAACCCAAATGTTATAAAAGAATTTAGAGCAGTAAATTACATCACAAAATGACATCTTCCTTGATTTTTAGCTTTGCTATTTGTTTTTTGGCATTAAAACTTACGACAAAACTATCATCAAAAATTTCAAACCCAACTAGAGACTTCGTCCCAGGAGATAAAGAAATAAAGAAAAAAGTTAGCCCCTTTGGTGGGATTTGCATGTTTTTTGCCATCTTTATTTCAATTTTAATCTTCGCTCCTAAAATGTTTTTTGTTTTTGTTCCCAGTTTTTTGATGCTTTTGCTTGGAGTGGTGGACGATTTAAAAAAGGTCATTTCTGGGAATTACAAGGGAATAAGTGCAAAACAAAAGCTTTTATTTCAAAGTTTGATAGGAGCGACGGTTTGTTTTTTAGGCTTTTATTTTAACCCTAATTTTGATACATTCAAAATCGTAATTCCATTTTACGGCTTTTTTGAGTTAAAAACTCCATTGATTTTAAGCTTTATAATCGCATTTTTTGCATTTAACGGCACTGTAAATGCAGCGAATTTGACAGATGGGCTTGATGGGCTTGCAGGAAAGCAAGTTTTAGCGATTTTTTCATTTCTTCTTGCAATGCTATTTGTTTTAAAGGCTCAAACCGAATTTAAGATCTTTGCTTTAATCATTATTGGGTCTTTGCTTGCATTTTTAATCTTTAATTCCAACCCTGCTTCAATTTTTATGGGTGATGCAGGCAGTATGGGGCTTGGGTCTTTAATTGCAACATTTTTTATTATTTTCAAAATGGAACTCATAATGCCTTTTGTATGTTTTGTGATTTTTATGGAAGCACTTTCTGTAATTCTACAGGTTGTCTATTTCAAAAAAACTGGCGGAAAAAGGATTTTTAAAATGTCTCCACTTCACCATCACTTTCAGCTTTCTGGAATGAAAGAGCAAAAAATTACCGAGCTTGCTTTTTTAATTACAATCGTCCTTTCTTTGATTTTTTTAACACCATTTTTTTAATTTCGTGACAAGTTTTTTTCTTATTTTCCAAAATGTATTTTTGGCATTTATTTTAATTCCAATTACATCTGGAAGTTATTACAAAATCGGTGCCATATTCCTCGGCTCATTTCCAGCATTAACGGCAAAATTAAGCGGAATTATGCTTGCACTTTCGTTCAATTACATATTTGGAAGGTTTTTAAGAAAGATAAGTAAAAAAGAACTTCCTAAATTGCCAAAATTTGGGTTTTTACTTCTTTTATCATCTTTTGTGCCTGTAATTTCTGGGATTGTATCATTTTATTTTGGAATTTTGAAATACGACTTTAAAAAGTTTTTTGCAATTTCGCTTTCTGTTAATTTTTTATATTACTTCATTGCAATTTATTTCCCTTTTTTGAATATATATTTTTAGTAAAAGAATATATGCATTAGTAAAAACTTAAAGGGTCTATATCTATTTTCACCAAAACTGATTTGGGAATTTTAATGCCTTCCATCGCCTTTAAAGCCTTTTCTTGTAAGTTAAAATATTTCGTGCTTAAAATCAAAATTCTAAAACGAAACTTACCTCTTAAAAAAGAAATGATTGGAATAGAAGGGCCGAAAAGGGAAAATCCTTCAAGGTTTTTAAATTCATTTTCAAGGGAAGTGGCGAAAAGCTTTGCCGTTTCAAGTGTTTGCTCTTTTTCTTCCCCATAAACAACAAAGGCGATTTGTTTTGAAAATGGAGGCAATTTGAACTTTTTTCTTGATTCTAATTCAAGCTTATAAAAGCCAGTTTTATCGTAATTTACAATTGAAAATAAGACATTATTCTTTGCATCAAATGTTTGAATATAAACTTCCCCATCCGCCTTTTCTCTCCCAGTTCTTCCTGCCACTTGATAAAGTAGCTGAAATGTTCTTTCAAAAGCACGGAAATCTTCAATATTCAAGCCAAAGTCGGCCTCTAAAACACCAACAAACTTTAAATTAGGAAAGTGATAGCCCTTAGAAACAACCTGTGTTCCCACAATTACCTTTACTTCCCCTGATTGAATTTTTTCCAATACTTCCTTCGTTTTGATTGGCGAAGAAAGTGTATCGCTTGTTAAAAGTGCAATTTGATTTGAAGGAATAAGGCTTTCTAATTCTTCTTTAATTCGCTCAACACCAACGCCAATAACTTTATAACTTTCACTTGCAAAACAAACCTGACATTCCTTTGGCTTTTCCTTCACATAACCGCAGTGATGGCACTTCAACTTTCCTTCTATTCTGTGTTCTGTAAGGTGGACATCGCAAAATTTACACTTTATTTTTTCACCACAAGCCCCACACAGCACAACGGGCGCATAGCCTCTTCTGTTTAAAAAAAACATTGCTTGACCGCCTTCCGCAAGCACTTCTTTCATTCTTTTCTTCAAAATGGGGGATATAAATTCATTTTTTGCAAGCCTTTCCTGCCTCATATCAATCGTTGTAATTTTTGGCATCTGATTTACAAAAAAACGATTTTCAAGCTTTACGGTTTTGTATTTTCCATTTTGAGTATTATTATAGCTTTCAATTGAAGGAGTCGCTGATCCTAAAACAATTGGAATATCAAAAACAAAGCCTCTCATCACTGCCATATCTCTGCCATTGTAAATAATTAATTCTTCTTGTTTGTAAGAAGAATCGTGTTCTTCATCAACGATAATTAACTTTAAATTCTTAAATGGAAGGAAAATGGAAGACCTAGTTCCTATCACAACCTTCGCTTCCCCTCTTGCAATTTGCAAAAAATTCAGTATCCGCTTTTTTTCAGAAACACTAGAATGCCAAAGCACTGCATCAAAGCCAAATCTTTCTTTAAAACGCTTTAAAATACTTGAAGAAAGTGCAATTTCTGGAAGTGTTAAAAGCACTTGTCCGCCTTTTTTCATTACTTCGTTTATCAAGTGAAAATAAACCTCTGTTTTTCCACTCCCCGTTTCCCCATCAAGTAAAAATGTTTTAAAGCCAAGGTCTAAATCTTGATTTATCTGCAAAAATGCCTCTTCTTGTTGGCTTGAAAGTGTGGCAAGATTAATATTTGAACATTCCCTTTTTTCCATTTTTTGAATAGAAAGCAGACCTTTGTTTATCATCTTTGTCACTTCAGAATTTGCAATTTTAATGCTTGAAAGAGCGACTTTTTGAAATTTCTGCAAAACCTCCCACACTTCTTTCCAAACTTTTGATTTAAGTGAATTTTCTTTCGCCTCTTCTGTTAAAATGACTTCAAATTCAATTTCTTCTCTTATTTCTGGAATTCTAAATTTAGAAAATGGGAAAGCAAGCCTTAAGAACATTCCAGTATGCGAGCAATTATATTTACTTGCCATTTGAATTAGCTTAATTAATTTACCACTAAAAAGCCCTTTTAACAAAATAAAATTGACTTCTTTCAATGTAAATTCCGATGTTTCAGGCACTTCCAAAACTTCAAGCACCACACCAAAGGTTTGAATTTTGCCAAATGTAATTGAAACTAAATCCCCTTCCGATATATCTTGAAAACACAAGTAGTCAAATGTTTTGGAAAAAGGCAAAAGAGGAAGAATTTTCACTAACATAAATGTTTAAAAGCCAAATTTTTCTTGAATATCCTCATAGATTTTATTCCCTAAACTTTCTGCCAAATTTTTCCCCGAATCTTTCTGCACCGTAAAATCAGAAATTACATTATTACGCGAGCTAATATAATTTGTGTAATTAGAAGATTTGCCAGTTAAAATAACCTTTCCACTTTGAATTTCAATTAATTTATATTTAACATCAATTGCAATGCGGAAATTTGCAGTGAAAGCATCAGCTCCAATTCCAGACCCAGAAATGCTTTCGGTTTTTTCTAGCATTAATTTGTATGTTGGGTTTGAGGAGGTTTCAAATTTATCTTCCAATATTTTCTTGATCGTAAAAGCATTTTCATCTAGTTGTTTAAAAATGACAACAACATTTTTGATTTTATCTTCCCTTTTAATTTCGTGAAAACCGCAAGAAAAAAGTAAGAAACACAAAATAAAAGAAAGTTTTTTCATAATTTTAATATTTCATCAACTATTTTTTCTTGAATTCTAATTCCATAAAGTTCGTTTATCAAACAAAATCCAGTTGGGGAAGTAACATTAATTTCAGTGATTTTATCATCAATTACATCAATTCCAACCAAAAATAAGCCTAGTTCTTTGAATTTTATGAAAAACTCCCTGCACATTTCTTTTTCCACTTCTGTTAATGTTGTTTTTTCATATTTACCACCCACTGCTGTGTTTGAAATTGCATAATCTTGAGCTTGAACTCTATTTAATGCTCCAGCGAATTCTCCGTTGATGAATAATATTCTTTTATCACCTTTTTTGACATTAGGAAGATATTTTTGAGCTATAACAGGAAGACCTTTATAACCTTCTTTCAAAAGGCGAAATGCATTAAAAAGGTTTTTATCATCGCTTGGAATGTAAAAAACACCTATTCCTCCGTGAGCATATAAAGGCTTGATTATAATTTCCTTGTGCTTTTGCCAAAACTCACGAACCTCGTTTTCACTTGTTGTTATAATTGTTTCTGGCATAAATTTATGAAAATTAAGCACAAACAACTTTTCAGGGCAGTCACGGACAGATTTTGGGTTATTCAACACCTTCGCTTTTTTCAACCTTTCAAGAAGATATGTAGTTGTTAAATAATTCATATCAAATGGTGGGTCTTGCCTTAAAAAAACAAAATTAAATTCTTCAAGATTTTTTGTTTCAATTTCCCCTTCTTCTTGTTCGCCTTCGTAGATAAAGCCTTTTGCAAGAACTTCTCCGCTTTGATAAGATAAATTTTCTGGGTAATAAAACCATACATCAAAACCTCTTGCATAGCATTCGTTCATCACTAAAAGAGAAGTGTCAGTTTTTGGCTTTAGGCTTTTTATTTTATCTATTTGAAAGGCGATTTTCATATAATAATAATTAAATTATGGTGCATTAGGGCAGATTCGAACTGCCTACCTTCGCCTCCGGAGGGCGACGCTCTATCCAGATGAGCTACTAATGCGAAAATTAGGAGTCAAAATTAAATTTCTTAAAAATTGTGTAAATCTTTGAAATAAATTTTCTATCAACAACATCTTCCATTGCTTCCTTATTTATTGCAGTTACAAGAAGTGATTTTTCATCAGAATCAATCACATATGTCCCGGGGGTGATGGTAATTGAATTTTCAATAAAAGACCGAACATGGGGGTTTTTTATCTTAAGAGATATAATTCCAACTTCAGGGTCTGGCATATTTCCTTTATTTTTAAGCATTAATTTCAAAACGAAAATTGCAGAAAAGAAAACATCCTTAACAATTACAACAAGATATTTGATAAAGCTAAAACTTGGAAATATTATGCATTCGTCTTTATCAAAAAAGAATTTTTTATCTATATAAAAACTGAAAAAAACTGAAAATAGACAAAATATTAAAAATAAAAAATTAAAAAATCCAGAAAAAACAAACCAAAATATCATAAAATAGGCTAGAAAACCTAAAACTATAGCTCTTTTTTTCCACATATTTTTTTCTTTATTTTTTATTTTAACTATATTATAGTATATCTATAAAAATAAAAGTGCAAGAATTATGTATAGAATTTTTTATTTAGTTTTCTTTTTGATTACGACAAATCTTTATGCTGATAAATTTGATAAAATCATTGAAAAACCAGAACAAGATATGGTAAATGCCATTAACATTACAAGAAATTTAGCAGATAAAGATACTATAATTATTGGCAAATTTTTAGCAACAACTTTAGAAAGCCGAATTTTGGCTGACGAAATAAGGGAAGGTATAAAAAGCTTAATAATCAATAAGCCAAATCTAATGCCCGAATTAGAAGAAAATGAAGAAGATATGTCAATGCCTTATTTTATTAATGATTACACAACTTTGAAGCAGAAGAATGTTTCATATGTAATTAATGGAAAAATGAGATTTAGCGATGGAATACACCACCTTGAATTAAATGTGTTTGATGTCTTGAAGGGGGCAAAATTAATAACATCAAATTTTTCCTTTAAAGAAGAAGAAAAGGAAATTTTCACAAAACAACTCACGACACAAATATATGAATTTTTAACTGGAGAATTCGGCTTTTTTTATGGAAAATTGCTTTACACAGTAACGGAAAGACCGGGAACGAAACCCTTTAAAAGAGTTGTAATTTCGGAAACAATTAATAATTTAATTCAAGCAACTGCTTTCACGAATGGAACCGACATCACCTTCAATCCAAGATATTGCAGAGAAAATGAAGAAGTCTTTTTTGTGCTTCAGAAACCAAAAAGAGGGGCAGAAATGTTTGTTGCAAACAGAAAAACGGGCGAAATTTCAAAAATACCTGTAGATAAAGCTCTTTCGCAAAATTCTGTGGGAACTATCTTTGCACCTTCAATTTCGTTAGATTGCAATAAAATTGTTTTTTCTCTCGCAAGCGAAGGTTCTACAAATCTTTTTTTGTATGACAGAGAAAGTGGAAAATTAAAACAAATCACCAAAGGGAATGGCTCTATTAACACCGCTCCTAGCTTTTTTGATAATGATAAAAAAATCGTTTTCGTTTCAGATAGAACAGGCAAACCAAAAATTTGGCAAACAAAAATTGACGGAAGCGAACAAAAGGTAATCACCAAAAATGATGGCAATTATTACTCCCCTAGCATTTCAAGTGATGGTGATAAAATTGCTTTCTTAAAAGTAAAAGCTGGGAATTTTTCTCTTGGCATTATAAATTTAGATGGAACAAAGGAAGAAAATCTGCATTCTGCTTTTTTGATAGAAAATCCAAGCTGGACTCCAATAGGAAAAACGATTGTATTTTCAATGAAAAAAAATAGAAATGATAGAAGTCGCATTTATTCACTTTCCTTGAACGGAAGAGAGCCAGAAGAAATTGATGCTCTAAAGGGGAATTTATCCGAACCTCGCTGGATTGATGAACTTTAAATTTATATATGCTTTTTCTTGCCTTGCAATCAATAATATGTTTTTTTCTAGGAGCTGTTTTTGGAAACATCTGCACGACACTTTTTTTTAGAATACCGAGAAATATTCCAATTAATGGAATAGAAAGACCTCCTATGTGTTCTTCTTGTGGAATAAGAATTAAATATCCTTACTATGCACCCTTTTTTCAGTTTCTATTAAAAGGTTTAAAATGCTTTTCTTGTGGGGCGAAAATTCCTTTAATTTACACCTTAATAGAATTTTTTGCAGGAATTTTTTGCACCTTATTCTTTTTTTTAAATGAAATCAACGGCTATGCAATTGTTAACTTTCTTGCAACTTTAATACTTTTTCTTTCTTTTCTTTTATTTAATAAAGAGGGCAAGTTTTTCGATAAAACAAACTGGATTTTACTGATTTTAGCCATCATTAAAGCAATTTATGAAATGCCTTTATGGGAAGATATTATTTCGTTTTTAGTAATTTATAGAATATCATTTGGGCTTTTGGTGGCACTTGTTTTTTCAGTTTTATCTAAAGAAAAAATCATTCAGGAAATTTGTTTTTTCATAATTCTTGGCATTTTAATGCCTTATATTGATTTATTGATATCTTTTGCTATATCAATTTTGATTTTGCTTTTTTGGAAAAAGTCCAAAGGCTTTTTTATTTTGCCTTTCTTGTTGTTTTCGTTAATTTAGCTTTTAGGTGAATTATAAAATGCTTGACAATTATAATTTTTCACATTAGTAGAAAATTAAAAATAAATAGTTCTTTTATGCCTAAATATTCAAAACAAGAACACGACCTTTCAATTCACTTTAAGCCATCTGATGTAAGAGACAGAATTGCCTTAATATTTGTTAAAATGTTGAGATTTTTTGCAGATATATTTTTCAAAAATAATTATGTAAAAAGAGCCTTAATGCTTGAAACAGTTGCTGGTGTTCCAGGAATGGTAGCAGGGACATTACAACACCTTTCTATTTTAAGAAAAATGGACAAAAGTGAAAAATCAAATTGGATACCAAAACTATTAGACGAAGCAGAAAATGAACGTATGCACTTGATGGTTTTTTTAGAACTGGGCAAGCCTTCAAAGTTAGATAAAATAATGGTTTTTTTTGTGCAGGGTATATTTTTTAATTTGTTCTTTCTGCTTTACATAATTTCCCCTAAAACGGCTCACCGGATTGTTGGTTATTTTGAAGAAGAAGCAGTGATTAGCTACACCACATTTTTGGAAAAGATAGAAAAAGGCGAAATACAAAACACTTCCGTGCCAGCTTGGGCAAATGATTATTGGGATATTCCAAATGGTGATTTAAAAGATTTAGTTATCGCAATAAGAAATGATGAAGCGGAACATAGAGATGTCAACCACTTGCTTGCAGATGAACTCACGCAGGAAGCTTAATGTTTTTTACTAGAGAGGCACAGAATTTTGGCGGAAAGCATTCTCCTACAACCTGTCTAATTAGGTTTTCGCTCGCCCACTCAGGAATTGGGTAATTATCAGGCAAACCTGTTAGTCTTAACAATTCAAGAATGGTAAGAACTCTTGCATCAGAATATGTTCCATCGGGTTTTTTTCTTCCGGGGTGAACATTGTTTTGCGAAGAAATTCCCCCATTGCACATTGTGATTGTTGGTGCTGGTCTTTCCCATTCAATTCTTTTGTAAGTTGTTGAAAAGCCCTTAATTCTTCTTCCATCTTTAGCAGGAAAGTGAATTTCATTTTCAAATGCCGTTTTGCCAGTCGGTGTGTGCTTCATCCACTTAATATGATTTACATTATGTTTTTTTGCATAATGATTTTTAATTCCAGAATGTTCCCCACTTTCAAGGCTTGGCAGGTCTCCTATTGCATCTTTAACGGAAATATGGTTTTGTGTTTGCGGAATTTCCCATTTTTGAAATTTTGAAATTAGAAAAATCGCCCTTTTCCTGAATTGAGGAGTGCCATAATCAGCAGAATCTAGCACACTTGAATTGATGATGTATCCAAGTGGTTCAAGTTCTTGCTTTATATATTCTGGTATTTTAACCTTTATTCCATTTATTATAATACAAAAATTGAAGATTTGAGGAACGTTTTCTATCAAAATATAATTCGGTTTTGTGAGTTTTATAAATTCTATAACCTTGATTATAAGGCTATTTCTTGGGTCGCTTTCTTTCATTTTCCCTGCAACACTCATTCCCTGACAAGGTGGCGTAACAAGAAGGAATTCGCATTTATTTTCCTTAAATTTTAAAACCAATTGATTAAAAACTTCTTCGTTTAATATGTCACCTTTTATCATTTCAACATCCTTGTAAATGTGAGAATAAAAATCCGCCCTTTTTTCCATCAATTCATTTGAAATGCAAATTGAAACACCACATTCTTTTAAATAAAATTCGTCTATTCCAACATTTGCAAACAAAGAGGCACCTTTTATCATTTACGTCCGTCAACATTAATGAAAGGCACCGTATTTCCCATCATATATTGTGGCAGTTTGCCGTCCCACTTTTGCACAGCTTCGTACTCAACAAGGGATTTATTTTTTGAAAGTGCTTCACTTCTTATTTTCATACTTTCTGCTTCCGCTTGAGCTTGAATTAGCTTTTGCTTAGCTTCTTCTTGAATTTGCTTTGTTCTATTTTCTGCAGTTTTCGCTTGCTGTTCTGCAATAACCTTCGCCCTTACCGCTGCTTCATATGCTTCATCAAGGTTTAAGGAGATAACTTCAAAGTTAGAAAAGGAAATAATACCATCAAGACCTCCTTCATCTTGTGCTTTTTGCAGGCTTTCAAAAATACGACTTGCGATTTTTTCTTTTTCTGTAATAACTTGTTCTGCCGTCCATTTACCCATTTCGTTTCTAATTGTAGATTGCAAAATAGGGAAAATAATCGTTTCTTCAAAAAGGATTTTATTCAGAGTTCCTATCTTGTTGTAAAGATTAATCACTTTATCAGCCTTTATATTATAGTTTGCAACCGCTGAAAGAGTTGCGGCCTGCTGGTCTTTCGTGTAAATTTTGATATTTGAAAGCTCAAGTTTTTTTGTGCTTATATCAATTTTTGTAATAACTGAAACGAATGGGATTTCAATGTGAATTCCTGGCTCAAGTGTTTTTTCGGAAAGCTTTCCTAGGTGTCTCACTATTCCTCTTTCTCTGGCATCAATTACTTGAAAACTTCTGCTAAAACCAATAATTAAAAGTAAAATAACAATTCCAACAATTACGATTGGGTTGTTAAAATTTAAATTAGGCAAACCAGAACCTAAATTATTTTGGTTGTTTCCGCCACCGAAAGCATCTTTCATATATAAAAAATAAAATACAATAACAATATTATAAATGTCTAAAACTATTTTTCAAGATGTTTAAAAAATAAATTATAACAAATTTAACCCTTAATGTTTATCAAAAAAATTTCGTAATTATGTGTAAAAGGGTTTGAATTTTCTAAAAAGATGCGGTTTTGTTGCATACATAAAGATGAACTCGCATTTAGGTTTAATGGAAGGGGGTTTAAAGCGGAAGTTGTGTTTGAGGAGTTGTTTAGGAAAAGTTAAATTAAACCTAAATCTTTCATATATCTTTCTTTCCTTTTTCTTGCTAATTCTGCAAATCTTTTTAAGCTGATTACCTCAGAAGCTATACTAATTTCGTTTTTATTGTAGTCTTTTATTGTATAAGTTTTGATATAATGATGTTCTTGCTTTAATGTAGCCCAATCTTCCGAATTTAGGTAGTCTGTTGCAGATTTAATCTCTTCAATCGGCTGAATAATTAATAAGGTAAACCTTGAATATTTGTTATTTGATATTGAACTGATTATTTTTGCATAGTCTTTAGTTTGCTCAGCAGCTTCACTTACCTTTTTATTTGATGATTGTGCCTTAAATTCTATTACCACCACTGGCTCAATATTTCCATTATCATTTTCTTGAAACACACATATATCAGGTCTGCTTTCTTTATATTTTTCCTTGATATCAGATGCTTGCAACATTCTCTCGTCAAAATCTTTTATCTGAAATTCAGAAGCAAGATACTGATAATTATATCCAATATATTTATCATCAATAAGCCATAAATTAGCTTTATCATAAGCTTTCTTTGCATTATCCGAAGCTTTGTCGCTTATTTCAATACCTCGCTCCTTGGTTTCTATGTTAAATCTTGGAAATACAATATCATGTATATAATGTTCTGCACCTTTTTGCTCAATGCACTCTTCAATTTGCTTTAAAATTGCATATTCTTCCGATACTGTGCGTGACAGAATATGCTTTTTTACATTAGGTATGGCATCTGCAATTTCATGTGCTTTTTTCTTTAATTTTTGTTCTCTATCTTGTTCGGCGAATAAATCATTCTTCGTCATATTTTCTCCATAGTCTTTTTCCTTAAGCATATTGCTAAACTCTTTGATTTTAACTTCAAATTCGTTAACACTTTTTAATTCATTTGTAGCAGATTGAATATAACCTTTTTCAGCTATTTGTTCCTCCGTATCATCAGGCTTAAATTCAATATCTATCTCTTTTAAAAATGGATATTTCTTTTTAACATTAGAAATCCTGTTAGCTTTCTCATCGTAATAGTCTTTTAACTCGCTCTGTAAGTGATTTGATATTTTATTTTGGACTTCTCTTTTTATGCTATCCCATATATTTCCTTCAATATCAAAATCAGTTCTATCATCAAAAGCAAATTTATCCAAATACCTGCTTTGTATTATTGCAATATATCTTAGATTGTTATCTTTAAATAAAGATTTTGGCTTATCTTGAAAGAAATCTACTCCCTTTTTAACCTCTATATTATCTGAAACCCATAAAATACAATTTCTACTTTCATTCGCCTTTGGGGTTATTTTGTCAGTTCTTAAATGATATATAGTAAATTCATCTTCTAAACCATTTACTTTAAATATTTCAGAATTACTATCTAATCCAATCAAATCTTTGTTTTGTAAAAAATCACAATCTTGAAGTTTAATGTTAATATTATAACCTTCTTTAGATAATAATGCTAGTTTAAGTAATAATTTAGACTGTATTCTATCTTTTAAATTTTCCAAATCCACAGACTTAATATATTTTACTTCGTCGAAACCTACATTTTGTAATTCTTCGTCGTAAATACATTCTACGGTGGTTATATCTAAACTGCTATATTTATATGTTTCCTTTGAAAAGCCCTCAATGTTATTGTTGTTGTAATTTTTTTCGCACAATTCTAATTCAATAATGCCTTCATTGTTAAAACTTTGAACTTTTATTTTATGGAATGCTCGCAATATTTCGAATTTTCCACTTCCCCTACATCCTAATGCTTGATTTGTCGTTGAATTTATACTTTTAAAAGAGTTGATTTGCTCTTTATTAAATCCAATTCCTCTGTCAGTGATTTTAATCTTGTTAATGATTTCAATTTGCTTTTCATTTACTGAAATTGTAGATGTCGTATAATTTATGTTAATTATAATGTCTTTATCTTTACTGCTATTGTTTCTTTCGGCATTGATTGAATTAACCAATAATTCATATATAGGTGTCAGAGCATCATGCCCGCGTTGACCACCCTTGCGCCTTATTTTATTTACTGTTCCTTGCAGATTAAAACTCATGCCAATATTAAAAACTTTTATTCTTAATATTGATAAAATCATTAATTCTTTTTTGTCAAGCCATGTTATAATTTTTGCAATAAACCCTTGCAAGTTTCACGAATTTATTTTATGATTTTTAAAAACAAATTTAGTGATTATGAAAAATTTTGATTTAGTTGTCATCGGTGCTGGGCCGGGCGGTTATGTTGCCGCTATCAGAGCCTCTCAATTAGGGCTTAAAACAGCAGTTGTGGAAGCAAACCATTTAGGAGGAATTTGCCTAAACTGGGGGTGCATTCCAACGAAAGCTCTTCTTAAATGCAGTGAAGTAAGTTACACCCTTTCGCACCTTGCAGATTACGGCTTTTCGGCGGAAAACATCAAATTTGACTTCACAAAAATAATAGAAAGGTCAAGAAATGTCGCAAACAAGCTTTCCGAAGGCATTAAAATGCTACTTAAAAAAAACAAAGTTGAAGTTATTAACGGATTCGCAAAATTCACTTCAAAAAACGAAATAATAGTGAACGATAAAGAAGCCATAAAAGCAAAATACTTCATCGTTGCAACAGGGGCAAAAGCAAGGGTTTTAAGCGGTTTTGAACCAGATGGGGAAAGTGTGTGGACATATCGTGAAGCAATGGTTGCAAACGCCCTTCCTAAATCTCTAATCGTTGTTGGAAGTGGGGCTATTGGCTGTGAATTCGCAAACTTTTATGCAAATCTTGGTACAAAAGTGACAATTCTTGAAGCAATGGAAAGAATCCTTCCAGTTGAAGATGCTGAAATTAGCAAAATCGCTCACAAATCTTTTGAAAAACAAGGCATTACAATTGAAACAGGCATAAAGCTTGAAAGCCTTTCAAAAACCGCAAAATCTGTAAAAGTGAAATATAGCGGAAAAGAGCTAGAAGCAGAAAAGCTTATCATGGCAGTCGGCGTTGTGCCAAATACAGAAGGCATCGGTCTTGAAAAGGCAGGCGTTAACCTTGACGAAAAAAAGCTTATCAAAATTGACGATTACTGCAAAACTTCAAACCCTAACATATTCGCAATTGGGGATGTAACTCAAGGGCCGTGGCTTGCACATAAGGCTTCTCACGAAGGAATGATTGCAAGCCACGGCCCTTGAGTTAC
>CAZFPN010000010.1:0-10587 GCA_964521015.1 uncultured Rickettsiales bacterium
CCTGTTCCAGGAGCTGCAGGTCTAATCATTACACTTGTTGCACCAAATTTTTCTTCAACCATATGGGGGATTGTTCTGCCTGCTCTTGTGTTAACTTTAGCGATGTTCTTTTTTGCTCTGTTAATGGCCTTCTTTTTTGCCCCAAAAAGTTCAAGTGCAGAACCGGTTCCCCAGCCAAATTGACCATCTGGACTTGCAACAAGAACAAGGACACTGTAAGAAGAAACTCTACCACCCGTTGTTACTTTAACTACTCTTCTCACACTTAATGTGTATTCAAAGAAATTTGATTTATTTTCAGGAGTCGCCATATCTATTAACTATTGAATTTGCTATTAAAGGCATTAACTGCATTTGCTATTTTGCCGTGGAATTTATATTTCAATTTGTTGAAATAAATTGAAGGAATTTTGTTTTCAAGGCACCACTTTGCAACCTCTTCACCAACCTTTCCTGCTGTTTCAACATTGTTTTTTGCATCTTTAATGTTTAAAGTTGAATAGCAAAACACTTCTTTTGCTTCAGCAACATTGTAAACAACTAAATAAAAATGGTTGTTTGTTTTTTTAAAATAAATTTCAAAGTTTGCATCACCTCTACGAGACCTAACAGCAAGCCTTTTCTTTTGAATTTTAATATCGTTCTTATTATAAGACATAGCAATAATTATTTTTTCTTACCTACTTTTTTAATGATAACTTCATCATTCATAATAACACCAGTTCCGTGATAAACAGTTGGCTTTTTTTGAGCCCTAACTTTAGCACAAAATTGCATTACAGTTTGAGTATCTTCCCCTGAAACAACCGCGGTTTCTTTTTCCATATTAATTGTTATTCCTTTTGGAATGAAAATGAAAATAGGATGACTAAAACCAACTGACATTCTTAAGTAATTAAAGCCTCCCGCTTTCACAACTTGAGCCTTATAACCCACACCAACAAAGTTTAACTTAGCTTTATAACCAGATGTTAAGTCTTTTGCTGTTTGCCTAAACAATGCCCATGTTGTTCCGAGTAATCCTCTTAAAGAAACGGGAGTTTTAACATCTTCCCTTCTAGAAAAAAGAATTGAATTGTTCTCAACCTTCACTGTTATGTAATTTGTATTAAATGGGAAAAGTTTTGTCTTATTTCCTTGTGTTATTTTTATATTTGAACCTTCAACCGCACAAGACATTCCTGCTGTAAGTACGATGGGTTTTGAAGCAAGCCTTGACATAAATTAAAATATTTTACATAAAATTTCACCTCCGACATTTAATTGCTTTGCAAGTTTATCTGTCATTATTCCCTTGTTTGTGGAAAGTATAAAAAAGCCTAATCCATCATAAAAAGGATTCATTTTTGAGATTTTACCATATGCACGACAACCCGGTGTTGAAACGACTTTGAAATCTTTAATTGTGAAAGAATTTCTAAAGTAAGAAAGCTCAATTTTTATCATTTTTACACCAACTCTTTCTTCCAAAATTTGGTACGATTTAATAAAACCTTCTTGAAGCATTACTTTTGTAATTCCTTCAATGATTTTACTATAATTAAATTCAACGTGACTTTTACCTACTTTACCTGCATTATTAACAGTAGATACAAAATAACTAACAAGATGATTTACGCTCATAAAATTACCAACTAGATTTTCTTAACCCCATAATTAAACCAAAAGAGGCTGCTTCCCTCACTAGGTTTCTACTAATTCCAAAAAGACCGTGGTAACCACGAGGACGACCTGTTAAAGCACATCTATTCCTGACTCTTGTTTTGGAGCCATCTCTTTTAATTTTCTGAAAAACAACAGAGATTTGGAAAAGTTCCATACTTGCTTTTTGCAATAAAACTTTTTTCTCGTCTTCTGTTTTTGCAGTTTCAATTTGTTTAGAGTAAGATGTGAATATCTCTCTCTGTTTTTCCTTCAAGCCGTTTCTTTTTTCCGCCTGAGAAGTAACAACCGCTTTTACACGTTCGTTTCTTTCAATTCTACCTTTTTTAGCCATTATTCCTAAAAATTATTGTTTCAAAATTATATATGAATGCTATATATTTTATTAGTCTTTTATTATAAGTCAAGCTTTTTTTGCAATTAAATTAGAAAAAAATATTTTTTCCTGTTAAACACTAGAAGAAGTCCCATTAAAATTCCATGAGAAATTAACGAAGACCCTCCATAGCTTATAAAAGGCATTGCAATTCCTTTTGTTGGCACAAGATTTAAACTCACCGAAGCATTTAAGAAAAATTCAAAGAAAATCAAAACTGATGTCAAAAAAATAAAATTCCTAGAAAAAATAAAATCTTCATACAGGGTCAAATATTTTTTGCCATTTTTTTGTTTATAATTCTTCTTTATGATGCTAATAATATCGTTCTCATCAACTTTTTTCCCACCATAATTAATTTTTGAAAACATATTGGCAAGCTTTTCCTTGAAGTCAAAAAGAAATAAAAAGTTAGAAAAAATCAAAAAAATAAATACTAGCCCCAAAATTCCTGCAAAAATGAGACCGAATTCTTCAATTATAATGGCAAAAATAAAATCATTATGAGCCTCAGGAAGTGTGAATTTTAGCTTACTTTCTGCAAATCCACTACCAAAAAAACCGCCGTTTTTTATTGCCTCCGTTGCAAGTTTTGATTGATAATTTTCAAGACCTAAAAAAAATGTTTTTACTCTAAACCTTACATGTTCAAGAAAAAACCCAACAAAACCACCAATTAAAGCAAGAAAAACTGCCCCAAATAAGAACTTTTTGATTGATTGAATGTTAATATAAAATAAAGCCAAAAAAAGCAAATTGAAAGTTATTATCATTCCAAAATCTGGTTGTAAAAAAAGTAAAAAATTAATAATAAAATGGGTTATGAAAGCGATTAAATAAAATTTCTTCACATTCAAACCTTGAACTTTTGCGACTTCTAAATGTGCGAAAATTAAGCTAAAAACGAAAATATAAAATGGCTTTAAAAATTCTGATGGTTGAAGAGAAAATCCTACAAAACTTATCCACCTTCGTGAACCTTTAATTTCTGTGCCGAAAAGTGTCGTCATTATTCCACATATAACAACTAAAAAGCCTGCAAAACAAAGCCATTTCACAACATTTATTGATTGCGTTGAAATTGCAATCATAATCACAACTGTGCAAAAACTAAATATTATGTGCTTTAAAAAAAATGTTGTCCCTTTTAAACCGACCTTTTCTGTTGCCGCATAACTTAAGGAAAATGATATGATAATTCCAACTAAAATCAATGCAATCACCGTTAAAAATGTTGCCTTGTGAAGTGAGTTTATCCAAAAAAAGAATGGGTTTTTTCTTGTTATCATTAATTTTTAAAAAAATATCTTTACAATAAGTTAAAACCAATTTACAAAAAAGAGCAACAAAAATTTTTAATATGGAATATATTTTATTATCATTGATAATTGCTGGGGTAAGCTTTCTTATTCATTCTGTTTTAGTAAAAATTTTAAAACAGGAAAGGCAGACTGCATTAGATGAAATTAAAATCTTGAAAAGTAAGGAGGAAATGCTATCTCAAAGGTGCAATGAACTTTCTTCAAGCTTGGAAATGAAGACAATCGCTTTAACAAAATATGAAGCGGAAATTAGCTTTAAACAAAATGTTGAAAATGAAAAAATTGTTCTTGAGGCAAAGCTTGAAAGTGCAAACAGAGAGCTGATTAAAATGCAAGAAAGGCTTTCTTCTCAAGAAAAACTGGAAAGAGATTTAAGACAACTTCTTGAAACGGCAAAACTAGAAATTACAAACCAAAACAGAGAACAATATAAGGCAATTTATGATAAACTAGCGAAATATACCGAAGAAAGAAGCAAGGAAATGACAAAAGAAGCAAATGATGCCTTCACAAAAGTGATTGAAAAAGATATTAAAGAAACGATGAATAGCATTCAAAATCACTTGACACTTCAAGGGGAAAAGCTTTTAAGTCACCAAAAACCGATTGATTTTTTCACGAAAATTTTAGCAGGAAGCAAAGAGGCAGGCAGTCACGGAGAGCAAACAATTGCCAATCAATTAGATGCCATAGGTTTGAGGTATGGAATTGACTATTTAACTCAAGTTGCAGGCAAGGGAAGTGAAGGTGAGAGACTTTTGGCAGATGTCGTGATTTTAGTGCCTAATGCTGGCAAAAAAGATATTTTAATTATTGATAGCAAATCTTCAACTAAACTTGGCTCGGAAACAAATGAATTTATGGCAAGTGTTGAAAATTCAATAAATACTTTTGCAAAAAAAGATTACAAAACGGCAGTTGAAAAATATGTTAAAGAACAACTTCCAAATGTTCAAATCAATCATACTCATCTTTTTGTATATTTGCCTTTTGATAGAATGCTTTCAAGAATTGCCGAAGAAAAACCAGATTTAATTAAAAAAGTAAGGGAAAAGGATGTTGGAATTTTAACACCCGTGATTTTAGATTTCCTGCTTGATAATGTCAAAATCTATTCCGCAAAAGCTCAATTAAATGAAAATGCGGAAAAAATAATGGAAGATGTCAAAATTTTGATAGAAAGAACGGGGAAAGTCCTTGAATTTATTAAAGATTTGGGCAAATCAATAGAATCTTCTTCACGAAAATACGAAAGCCTTAAGAAATCGGTTTCTGGCAGGTTTGTGCCAATTGTCAACAAAATGGCTCTTCCCTTGAATGTAAAACAAATTTCTTTTGACGACTTAAATGAAGATTTACTAAAGCAAATTGATGTTAAGGAATAATTTATTCTTGACAATTTGAAAAAAATTTTGTAATATAAGAAAAAATAATTAACTATTATTTATTTTATGAAGTCAAACATTGAGCAAACACATTCTAAAACAGTAATTGATAATTATTTGAAAAATAGAGGAAGTGCTTACAAGTATGCATCAGATAAATTTGATGTTAATTTTGAAGAAAAAACACTGGAAAGTTTAATTTTGGAAGACATTCAAGGTAATTTCATTTTAGATGTTGGGGGGCATTATGTTGCATGTTATTTAGATAAACAAGAAGGTAAAAAGCCAAATCTTTATGTTCTTAATACATTAGATTCAAGACCGTATTCAGAGATTGTTCGTAACAATCTTAATATTACAAAAGAGGAATTTGCAAAATTAACAAAAGATGACTTGGCAAACTTTAATTATAGATATGAAACGAGTTTTGATGAAAATTCATTTCAAGCTTTGCTTAATAATCGTGATAATGATTTGCATTTACAGGAAAGAATTAGACTTGCAAAACCTGAGAAATTTGATAAAATATTTGTTATTGATAATGTTCACGAAAATGACATAGAAGGAGATACAAATAATCAAAATAATTGCCTAGTGAACTCAATTAATAACTTAAAAGCGATGGAAGAAATCGCAAAAATGAGTAAAGTAACACTTGATAAAAATTATATAAAGAAAAACTTGCCTAAATTTTACAAATCAGAACTTGTGAAGAAAATGAATGAGGTGCTAGCCTTGAATGACTTATCATTAGCATTAACAGCAAAGCAAAGTAACAATGATGCGATTTTACGTAATAATATGACACAAAATCCCGCATTTAAGATTGACACTGCAGGTATTGAAATCAAAGATATTAAAGAAAAAATAAATTTGTTAAAAAGCGAAATCAAAGATTTAAGAAATAATCATTATAAAGTAGTAAAGGCGGAAATTACAAAAAAAGAAACTTCACAAGCTTTAGTGTCTTACAAAAGTAATGGGTTTCAACCTCAAAACACCGATGATATTCTAAATAAAACAAAGGAAAGAATAAAAGAGCAGGAGCTTTTGTTGAAGGATTTAGATGATTTCCCAAATTCAGAAGATTTGCAAAAATTAAAACAGGAATGTAAGGAGGAACTTGAAAAACAAAAAACATTACTTGAAAAATTGCAGAATGTAAAAATGGACACTTTTAATAAGGAACAATTTAATCAGTTGACAAAAAATTATTTTGAAATAAATAGTCAAGATAAATGTATTATAGGAAATATTCAAGCACTACTTCCAGCAAATAAACAAGAATCTAAAAGCTTGTTAAATCAGAAATTTACATCAAATACATTTACACCAAATGGAATTAAGTGTAATAGAGAGAATAATGAATCTGCTCAAAAACTTCAAAAGCTAATTCGTGTTTAATAAAAAACTTGCTTTGTTTTGAAAAGTGTTTTACAAAAAGACATTAATTTTTTTAAGATGAAGCATATTGGGATGATAATGGATGGCAATAGGAGGTTTGCAAAAAAACATAATAAGTCTTCAAGCTTCGGTCATGAAAAAGGAGCAGAAGTGATAAAAAAAGTATGTGAATTTGCAAAAGAATTAAAAATTCCTTTCATTACATTATTTGCTTTTTCAACAGAAAACTGGGCAAGAGATAAAAATGAAGTCAGCTTTTTAAGTCAGTTGCTTGAAAAATTTTTAACTTCCCAAAAAGAGCATTTTATAAAAAATCAAATTCGGTTTAGAGTGATTGGAAACACTGAGCCTTACTCTTCTTCCATCAAGAATAAAATTACTAATCTTGAAGAAGAAACAAGCATTTTTACAGATTGTAACCTAACAATCGCTTTAAATTATGGCGGAATTGAAGATGTAATTCAGGCAACAAATAAGGCATTAAAGCTTGGCATAAAAGAAATTGATAAATTAGAATTTACAAAACTTCTTTATGGCAATGATTTGCCAGAAATTGACTTATTAATAAGAACTGGCGGAATGCAAAGAATTAGCAACTTTATGCTTTGGCACATTGCATATTCCGAGCTTTACTTTACTGATGTTTTATGGCCAGAATTTGATAAAGAAGATTTCCAAAAAGCAATTGACTTCTTTAATTCTCAAAAAAGAAACTTTGGCTATTGAATTCTTTAAATAATTAGTTGAATTTTTAATAATTATATTTTAAATAAGTCTATTAATATTTTGAGACACATATGGAGCAATATTGGTACAAAAAAAATAAAACACAACTTTTGCGTGGTTTTTGTGCGGTAATTGAAGAAGGTAGCATATTGCAAGCATCAAAAATTTTAAATGTTGCATCTTCAAGTGTAAGTTTGCAAATTTCAAGCCTTGAAAGAGACCTAGGCTTTAAACTTTTTATAAGAGAAAATCAAAGAATAATTCCAACAGAAGAAGCGAAAAGGCTTTATAAAGTATGCAAAAAGACACTTTCTGAAATTGATATGATTTTTGAAAATTCTCGTGAAGTGATAAAGCAAGATTATGACAACACAATCAAACTTGCAGGGCATTCTTATATGCTTTCACACATACTTCCATCTTATTTCAAAAAATTAATTGAAATAAACCAAAATGCAAAATTTGAACTTCATAACATCACATTGGAAGAAGCGATTGATATGCTAGAAAGCGGTATTCTTGATTTTGCTGTCTACCCTGTAAATAAAAGTAGTTTATCTAAAAATATCAATTTTTACGAATTTTATAAATGCAAATTCGGTCTTGCTGTGCCAATTAATCACCCGCTTTCAAAAGTTCCAGACGAAGAAATAACTTGGAATATGATTGCAAAACACGACTTTGTGACTTTAGGCAAAGGTGTTACGGCTCAAGGTGGAAAAGATGCAATTTCTAGCTATGGCGTTAAAAGTCGTTTTAACATACAAAATGGAACATGGGAAATTGTAACTGGAATTGTCAATGCTGGTCTTTCTTGTAGTGGAACTGATTTAGAATATTTAAAACCCCTTGAAAGAAGGCAAGGGCTTGTTATCAAAAATTGCCACTCGTTATTGCCTGAATACCATTTTTATATCTTAACAAATAAAAAAAGTATTGTATCAAAATCTGCCATTGCCTTGATGGATATAATGAAAAAAGGATTGAGTCAGTAAGAAATTTGCTTTGTGATTATTCCTTCTTCCACATTAAAGTTAAGCAAATTAAGAAGCATTTTCTTTGGATATTTTGCATAAATTCTAACTTGAATAACTCTTCCTTCGTATTCTTTTGTAATATGATTTAAAAATATCATTCCATTTTGTTCAGCAATTTGAATTGAAGCAATATTTTCTTCCCAAATTGAACCAATAATAATTTCGTCCCTTTGTTCCGTTTTCTCAAAAAGGTTTTTTAAAATCATCTTTCCAAATCCAAAACCAGAATATTCAGGGCTTATGAAAATTCCATATTCAACAACATTTTTTGAATTTGTTTTGACAACTCCTGCAATTCCAATAAATTTATTAAAATATTTGCTAAAAACTTTTTTAAAGCCATATTCCAAATTAAAATCTTGACGAATTTCAATCAATTGTTTAATTAATGAATGTAAATCCTGTTCGTCTTTTGGCACTTGAAGTGCAAATGCGGTAGAAGTTTTCATAACCTCTTCATTTTTTAAAAGTGCTGACATAAATTCATAATCATTTGAATTTTTCAAAACATTTCCAAGGTCGTCAAAATTAATTTCCAAATTTTGAAATTCAATTTCTTCAACAGCATTTTCAGTAAATCCATTTAAGCTTAAAATTTGATTCGCACTATCATAATGCACTTCTTGATAGCCCCCAATCTTACCACTTTTTTGGAAGCTAAATGGTTGAACCGATTTATAGCTTTCAATTCCGTATTTAGAATGCAACACTCTTGCAACTGATATATTAACAGAACCACAAGCTATATCTTCCAAATCAGCAAGATTGACATAAAAAACCCTTATTTCTGCATCAATTCCCTCAAAAAGACTTCCTTTGCAAAAAAACATTACAGCTCTTAAGTTAGTTGAATTTCTTAAAAAGCTAAGCACTTCTTCTTTGTCAAATTTTAAGTTTTGCAGACTTGTTGCATCTTTTAATTCAAACAGCAAGTCACCCAATTTTCCAGCCTGAAAAACTTCAAGAACTTCATCTTTCAAGGAAAATAAAGTTTTCACTTTTTCTATTTTTCCAAAATCCTGCGAAGAAGAAATATCAAAACCTGATGTTGGAATTTTAAGGCTTGAAATTCCATTTTGAAGAACACTCAAATTAACAGTAATACCAGATTCTGTCAAAACTTTGTTGACTTTTGAAAACCCTTTATCTTTTAATGCTCTTGCGACAGAAATTAAGCCGTGCCCACAAAATCCTTCTTTTTTACCATTGGGAGCAAAAAATTTTACACTCGCTTCATTTCCTAAAATTCTAACGAAACAAGAAATTGGTGTGCCAACTTTTTTTGCAAGCATACTCATTTCTTCTTCGGTATAATTTTTCAAAAAAACCGCCGAAGGGTTGCCAAAAGATTTTAAATTGTTATTTGATGTAAAGCAATTGTATATCATAATTTTAATTGATTAGTTGTTTTGCATTACACAATCTTATAAAAATTTTATCTTGGCAAGCTAGTTTTTAAATTTATATTAAAAATTTAATTGCAATTTGAGATTACATTTTTTCAAGTGGGGTGATTTTGAAGATGGAAAAAGCAGATTTTAAAACATTTAAGACAGATTTAACAAGTTTCATTCTTGCCTTTGTCAATTCTTGATTTTCAGAAATAAAGCGCAAGGAGTGGTCTTCATTTCCTGCATTCCAAAGGCTATGGAATTCCGATGCAAGCTCTAAAACATAATTTGCAATTAAATGAGGTTCAAGTTTTTTAACAGCAATATCAATAACTTTAGGGTATTCAAGAATTTTGTTAATCAGTGTTATTTCTTCTTTTGCATTCAAAAGTGTTAAATCAACATTTTCAATTAATAAATTGCAAGAACGCAAAATTGAAGAACATCTTGAATAGGCATATTGTATATAAAAAATTGGGTTTTCCTTGCTTTGTTCCTTGACTTTTGTAAGGTCAAAATCTATTTGCGAATCATTCTTTTTTGTAAGCAATATAAAGCGTAAAATATCAACATCAACTTCTTCCAATACATCGGCTAAAGTGGTAAAAGTCCCCTTTCTTTTGGACATTTTCACTGGCTCTCCATTTTCCAAAAATTTCACAATTTGACAAGCCTTAACTTCAATTTTTACATCTTGATTTTTTGGTGCAAGAGCTTTAGTTGCCGAAGTTATTCTAGTTATGTACCCAGCATGGTCAGCTCCTAGAGAAAGAATGATGTTGCAAAAACCTCTGTCTATTTTGTTTTTGTGATAGCCAATATCAGAAGTGAAGTAAGTAAAACTTCCGTCTGATTTTTGCAAGGCTCTATCTTCGCTATCACCAAATTGAGTTGACTTAAAAAGCAATTGCTCCCTTTCTTCCCACTCATCTGTAAGCTTTCCTTTTGGTTTAGGCAAAATTCCCTTATAAAGCAAACCTTTTTCTTTTAAAACCGAAATTGCTTTTTCTACATTTCCAGTTTTTATCATATCCGCTTCAGAGGTGAAAACATCGTGATTTACCTTTAATTTCTTCAAATCCGCTTTAAACTCTTTGACTTGGATCCGTGTGCCTTCAGCAAACTGAATCTTTACAGGAATCAGGTTATCATCTACGCGTTTGGCTTCCGATAGAACACACTCCCATACGTCTGGCAAGGCATTTGCTGATTCTAGCTCTCCTGAAGGAACTTCAATCCTGTACATTAACAGGGTGCGGTAAGCTTCCGTAACATTCCGATACT
>CAZFPN010000010.1:10597-19173 GCA_964521015.1 uncultured Rickettsiales bacterium
CAAATCCGCCTTAATTGAGGTTAAAATTTCGTTTAACACAAATGCCTTAACTGCTTCTATTTTTTCACTATAAGAAACCCCAAAGACATCTAAAACCTTTTTTGCAACAGGAATTAAATATTCCCCAGGGTAGCACCCTTCAGGCACTTCCAAAGCCTCACCCTGCAATTGTCTTATTCTAATAGCCACTGATTTAAGAAGTGTTTCCACCTGACCCCCTGCATCGTTGATGTAATATTCCCTTGCAACATCGTATCCATTTTTTGAAAGCAATTCAGCAAGCACATCGCCGTAAATTGTCCCTCTTGTGTGCCCTATATGAATTGGTCCTGTTGGGTTGGCAGAACAATATTCAACATTCACCTTTTCCCCCTTGCCAAAGTTAAACAATCCGTAATTTTCTTGCAAACTTGTTTTGAATGCTTTAAGAAGAAAGTCTTTTGTTAAAAAAATGTTAATAAAGCCCGCACCAGCAGTTTCAATTTTTGCAATAAAATCAAGTGAGGAAATTTTTTCCGCAATTTCGCCAGCAAGGTCTAAAGGCTTTTTTTTGAAATGCCCAGCCAAAACCATTGCAATGTTAAGAGAAACATCCCCTTGCTCCTTAAACTTTGGAGTTTCAACCGTAAATGCCTTTCCTACATCTTCGCTAATACCTAATTTTGCCAAAACTTGAGACTTAATTTCGCTATAAATATTCATATTTATTTTTCTTCTTTATCTTTGTAACCTTTTTTAAAATTTCTAAGCCCTTTGCCAAGTTCTTTCATTACGGAAGGAAGTTTGCCTGCACCGAAGACTATCAACACAATTAAAACGATAACCAAAAGTTCTTTAAAGCCAAAGGACATATTTTTATAAATAATAGTGTTTTATTTGAAAAGAATTATTTTTGCAAGAAATTTTTATAAAATCTTGTCTGTAAAATAATTTCTGTAAGTAAAAAACTACTTAAATTTTTCCTCAATCAAATTCCAAAGCCATTTTTTTGGATAATTTTCTTTACTTCAATTGATTTTGTGATAATGTTGAAAATTTCTTCACTTTTAATTAAATTATGCCCATTAATCACAGCAATATAATAGACATTATACATATCATTAAAACTGCCTTGATATGGCAATTCGCATTTCTTTGCAATACTTATTTTAATGATAATTTTTGAATAAAATTTTTCATCATTTTCTATTTGCCTTTGAATTGTATTGCATAAATTTGAAGATTGTAAAAATTTTGAAGGAATTGCAATTTGACCTTCCTCAAAAATATCTCCATCTAATGGAGAGGTTTTAAAAAAAATTGACGAATTGTTTAATGAATTTAATGGGATGAATGTCAGTTTATCAAATGCAAATTCCGATGCAAGCTTTTTTGAAACAAGGTTTTGTTTTATTAAATCTTCTATAATTTTATAATTTTGCGTAATTAAAATATCTACCTTTTCCTTTTCTAAAGAATTTTCTATAAATTGAAAATCCCCAACTTTAAGGTAAATTGGAATTTTACTTTTAGAACTTGCAAACTCAATTATATTAAAAATGGTTTTCGTCATTTCTGTTTCATTTGTGTAGATTTTCACTCTATCATCAAGATGGTTTTCGCTTGCAATTGATGTTTTCAATAAAACAAAGTATATTAATAATAATTTGAAGATTTTATTCATCATTACAAAATTAAATGTTGTTGCTATTATGAAGAAATTTTTGAAATATGTCAAGCTAGTAAAAATTTATTTACAATAATCTGCTAATTTTTCAAGTAAAAGTGCTTGAAAAATAAAAGTTTTTGCTTTAAGTAAGGCTGTAATATTTTTACGATTAATGATTTTGCGTCCCTTTTCATTTAAAATTTTAACTTCATACATAATTAAAACTTTCTTTGTTAGATTTTTAGTTATTCTAACATTTGCTGGCATTTTAACCAGCTTGATAGATGTTAGTTCAACAGGTAGTTTTAGCGCATTAAATGTAGTCACAAGTTTTGGAAAAATCTTCAGTTTTGCATTTTTTATATCATCAGCTTGGACTTTAATTTTAATGCAAAAAACGAGAGAGTTCATTATTTTACAAGTTTGCAGTCTTTCAACATTTAAAATACTGCTTAAATTCTTTGCCTTCAACTTGATATTTTGCCTGTTTTACTTCTTTGTTTATGATGGATATATAATAAAAAACCTTCATACAAAACCTAAAGAAAGTAGATTTTTTCTTCCAACTTTTTCAGTTTATAACAAAATTTCAGATGGTTCAAATGGAAGCTTTCAGTTTTTAGTTATTAATTCTGTGCTATTTGATGAAAAAAAACAGAGTTTTTCCTTTAAAGATGGTGATTTTTTTCAATTTCAAGAAGGTAAATTTCAAAAATATATTGAGTTAAAAAAAGACATAATTTTAAGACAAGAAAATCTTTTGGTTTTAAATAATAACGAAATTGAAATGTTATATAATTTTGATACATTGGCAAAATATTTTAAAGAAAATATCAACAAAAAAGCCTTCAAAACATTTTTTGAAAAAGTAAATTTAGTCAGAGAATTTAATAAATACAACCTTGAAAATCGTAAATTAAAACTTGAAATTTTTGAAGAGTTACAAAATGCCATTTCTTTCTTTCAAATGACATTGCTTGCTTTCTTGTTTTTTTCTTACATACCTCCACGAAGTGCCTTTATTTCAAGATTTTTTATGGCCATTTGTGTTATTTCAACAATTTACATCGTGAACTTAATTTTAATTGGGTGGATAAAGCAATTTGAAATTTTAAGCCCAAGTTTAATGCTTGCCTTTCCTAGCTTTATTTTGATTTCAATGCTTGGCATTATTGTAACAAGAAAGGTTTAATCAATACTCCTTATTGAAGTGAGTTGTAATAGCAACAGCCAAAGCATCAGTCTCATCTTCCGTTTTAAATACTTTTTCTGGCGGTATTCCAGAAATAAGACGTTTAATCATAAATGAAACCTGCTCTTTCGTTGCCTTGCCCTGCCCTGTTACACATTTTTTAATTAAATTTGGTGAAATGTGATTTATCTTAATTCCAGCATTCGCACATGTTAAAATCAAAGCCCCCCTCACCATTCCAAGCTTTAAAGAGCTTTGAAAATTCACATTCACAAATGTTTCTTCTATTCCAATTTTTTGTGGCTTAAATTCTTTTATTATCTCGGAAATTATGTTTGAAATATTTAAAAGCTTATTTTCCAGTTCATCTTCTTTTCTAGCCTTTATTATGCCTGAAGAAACATAAAGAAGTTTTGAACCCTCAAGCTTTATAACTCCATAGCCTGTAGAATTTAAACTTGGGTCAATTCCTAGAAGTATCATTGATTATAATATTAACTTTCTCAACATCAAGGCTTGCACCACCCACTAAAAGCCCCTGAATATTATTCAACTTTGTAATTTCTTTTGCATTTTTTTCATTTACAGAACCTCCATAGAACATTTCTATTCCATAATTTAAAAAGAAAAAGTTTGCCATATCTTGAATTTCTTGCATTTTAGGAATAATGCCAGTTCCTATAGACCAAATTGGCTCATATGCAAGCAAAACTCCGCTTTCAAAAACCTTCATTTGTTGTTTGATTTTTTCTAAAAATTCTCCCTGCTTTCTTTCTTCTAAATTTTCGCCAACACAAAGCACTGGAATGATATTATTTTTCTTTAATTGCTTAATTTTTGAAGAAATTTGTGATTCAGTTTCGTTAAAATATTGCCTTCTTTCAGAATGCCCAACAAGGCAGTATTTAACACCGATTTCCGCAAGTATATCTGCTCCAACCTCACCAGTAAAAGCACCATTTTCAAATTGACTAACATTTTGAGAACCAAATTGAAATTTTGAACTATTTAAAAAACCCAAATAAGGAAAAGGTGCAAATAAGACTAAATCTCCATTTTTTATATTGTTTTTAAAATTCAATATTGCACCAAAGCTTCCATTTTGTTTCCAATTTAACAATATTTTCATGATGTGAACATTTTCTTAACAACATTTTTAACTTTACCACCAACCTTTCTAATATATTGATTTTCTTTGATATTCTTAATATTAGCCACAATTTTACCTCCAGTGCTTTTGGCATTTTGTAAGTTGCTTTCTTTTCTTGCTTCTGCATCGCTATTATTGACAGATTTAAGAGCATCTTCAAAAGTTAATTTCTTAGCTTGAGTTACTCTACTCTGTGTAATAATTGCATTGTGAATATTAAAGAACTTAACCTCCCTATTCATAGCATCGTTTAAAAGCGCATCTTGCTTATCTTTTTCAAGGTCATCAAATTTAACAGGCTTGCCGTCATCACCAACAATTCCTGTATTGCCTCTTGATTTCATTGCAACAATAATTTTATCATTAATTTCTTTTTTCTGTGCATCAGTTAGCTCTGATGCAGATGTAACACCTTCATCGGCAAGTCTTTTCATTTCTTCTTTCATTACATCACTTGCTACTTTGTTGTTATGAATAGCAACGGAATTTCTTTCGTTATCTTCATCATCCAAAACAACACTTCGTGCTTTGTCGGCAAGATATTTCCCCGGAGTTAAAGCTCCCTTGACACCTTTTGCCAAAAATCTTCCTATTTTATTTCTTATACCGCCAGTTTCTGGTTCTTTAAGATAATTACTCATTTTATTATGAAAAGACCTAATAGAATCAGCAGTTTTTAATATTTGTGGAACAACAAGTACTGTATCCTTCATTTGATCTAACATTGCAGAGTTAATTGCTGACTGATAATTATTTAGTTTATCATTTATAGCCTTAGGGACTACATTTGACGCAGAAACCCCACCTCCAGCGATTTCACTTCCTAAATTCATCACCGTATCGGTAAATTTGCCAAAAATTAGCGTTACAATCAAAAGACCTCCTGCGGTAAATATATCTGATGGTAAGTCAAATGCCATACCTATTGGTTTAAAATATCTAAGTAAAACGACGGATTCGTATATCAAATAAGAATCTGGGTCGGCAAAAGGATTTTTAATTTTTACAAAACCAAAAGTAACAACGCGGATTATTCCAAGCAATACGTCTAGTATAGATATTAAAAATTTAGGAGGTCTTACCATGAAATTCAATGATATGACAGGAGCCTTACAGATTTCAAAATAAAACATCCCCTTAATGAGATTTGTAATTATTAGGCAAAAAATGAAGAAACCTAAAAATAACATATATTGTTGCATAAACAAACCAACCAAATTGGTAACCCATTTTTGAAAATATGAAGATGTTGTTTGAAAAAGCAGTAAGATAAAAAATATTGGTCCAATTGAAAGCAAAACTGCAGATATAATAATTGTAGTTGCATACAAAATGCCAACTTTAACCAAAACCATAAGACATGTTAAAATAACTAGTACAAATACAAGTAATAGAAGTATAATAAACAAGAAACTTCCACTAAACAATAAGGCAGCGATTTTAATCCAAGTGACCTCGTGGAAAAGAACCGAAAATACCATATCAATTGGCTGAAAAGGGTTGTATATTTTGTCAATTGGCACATTATACATTGAGGCAATGATTGCTCTATTAAAATACCTTGAAGCTCCAACAACATTTTTTACTATCAATTCAAGATAAGCTTCCCACCCTGTAGGGGTAATAAAAAACACAATAACACCTATTTTAATAAATCTTTCAATTAAATCTTTTGCCGAAAACTGAGCCGTCCCCATTGCAAAAGAAAATCCCAAATAAGAGACATACAAAATAACAGCTAGGTAGAATACTACTTGAAATCTAGCATTTTGAGTAATACCCATAAACATTTTATATACAATCCCATTTTGCCAGTTTCTTTTATTGAAATCAGGCGCTACACTATTCTCATTTCCAACACTATCTGTTATTTCTCCAAAGATAAGGTTAGATATAATTGTAACTATGGAATCAACCAAACCAGCAAAACCAAATTGTTTAATTTCAAAACCTGCATGGTCTCTTGGATGGCATTCTGCAAAAGATGTTTTAAATGTAGATGTAGCTAGAATAGGAAATAATACTAAAAACAAACAAAATATTGACCTTAGCTTTTTAAAATAACTAACTATAAACATTTAAGATAAGAAAAAATTAACCATCCTTCATATAAATTGTAAATGATAAAAAAATATTTATCAAGTTGAATTTGTGTTTTTTGTAAAAATTTTTATAAATCGGTTATTTTTAAGCAAAATTCTTCCAATCTTCTTTCAAATTCTTTTGAAATTTCCTCACCTCTAAAACCTTCTTGCATTATTTCTTTCTTAGAAAAAGGTAAAATTGGAGGAATGTTAAAATCAGTCATTTCTTTCAAGCTTTGACCTACAATTTTTATAAATTCAAAATCTTCTTTAGTTAAAAGATAAGAAAGCTTATAAATTTCATTTTTCTGTTTTAATAAATTTCGCACTCTTTTATAAAGATTAAGCATTTTCTTCTGCTTTGATGTGTAAATAAATTCCTGACAAAAATCTCCTTTATTCATCACAGCAAGACGGTTAAAAGCATTTAAAGGAAGTTCGTGCTTCAAATTCCATTCTTCCGCCTTTAAAATTCTAGATTTTATCATTTTGCTTAAAATAAATTTTAATTTTTCTTCTTCCCCTTCAAGCATTTTAAACATTTCAGCAGTTATTCTTTCTTTGGAAAGCTTGGCAAGATTATTCTTCTTCAATATGCAAGCCTTAAAACCTTCTTCGTCTAATTCTTTTGCATAAAGGCAGGAAAACCTAAAAAAACGCCATATTCTTAGGGCATCTTCTTCTATTCTAAATTCTGGATTGCCAATAAAACGAACTTTTCTTTGCTTTAAGTCTTCAATTCCACCGTGAAAATCAAAAATTTCATCTTTTTCGTCCATATATAAAGCATTAATCGTGAAGTCCCTTCTTTTTGCATCTTCTTCAAAGCTTGAAGTGAAAACCATTGTTGCGTGCCTGCCATCGCAGTTTTCATCTTTTCTTGTGGAAGTAATTTCAAAAACCTTGCCATTTAAAACAACAATGTTTGTCGCATATTTAGTAATGACATTTGCCCCTATTTCCCTGAATTTTTGAGCCACTAATTCAACTGGAATGTTAATTGCAATATCTACATCTCCGCTTTCAAGTGGCACACCATTTAAGATAAAATTCCTCACAGCACCGCCAACAAACATAGCCTTCCCTCCCATTAATTTAGCGGTTTTGAAGATTTGCATCATTTCTTTTGAATGGTTCATAATTTTTTAATCGTTAAATGATTGTAAAAAATATTTTCTAAAAATCAAACAAAAAACTTGACAAAATTTAAAAAGCAGTTAAATTCTTATTGATTAAAGCATATTTGGGGTGTAGCGTAGCCTGGTCAGCGCATCTGGTTTGGGACCAGAGGGTCGGGGGTTCAAATCCCTCCACCCCGACCATATCATCACTATTTCCTTTAAAAATCAGTGTTTGGCGAGATATTGATTGATGAGAAAAGTGCACTGTTCATTTTTATGGTTGATATTTAGAAGATTTAGTTTTTTACTAAAAAAGGGGGTGAAGAACATTATCATTGATTAAGCAAAAAGTAATAATCCTATTTAGAACTTTGTGTTTGATGGAGTGGTTGATAGGGTTTTAAAGATTTAATCAATCTTCATCTTTCTTTTTATTTCCATTTCTGAAGTAAGATAAAACAAACAATCCCCAACCTGATGTCTTTATTATAATATCTTGCATTCTAGATAATACTTTTGTTTCGTTTTCATTCATTGCTGTTAACCATAAAAAATAACCTACATACAAAACGAAGGCTAACATTGAGCAATATATTAAAAGTATTATAACATTGGTGGTATGTTTTTTATTCTGTCCCAGTTTAAAAATTTATTAGAGAATGATTCTTTTGGCTTATTTTTCAAATCCTCTTCGCTAGTAATAGTCCAGTTTTCGTCAGCCATATAATTACCAAATTACGCCTAATAAATAATTAGCTCTTACTTTAATTGCGTCTTCTGATACTTTGAAAATTTTAATTAAATCTTTTATTGTTTTACCGTCGTTCCATAATTTGATAAACTCTTCTCTTGGCATTAACATCTCAGCTGCCATTTGATTTGCCCGCACTTCTTTTGCTCTATTTGTATCATCTAATTTTATTTTATAGTCTCCGTCTCTAAATTTTGCACCTTGCTTTATTTCGTCGTTATCGCAAACAAAATGTGCGATTTCATGAGCTATTGTAAATATATTTCTTGCAATTGAATTTTTTGAATTCAAGTATATGTTAAAATTGAAGCCATCATATTCTATCATACCACTTACTTTGTCTCCCAAATCATCAGATTTAAAAACATATATTCCCAATTCTCTTGCAAGTTTTACAATATCAAAACCTTCACTTTTAACTTTGTTATATTTTTCCTCAAAGTTTTTTTTAATGTCTTCCGATGGGCTTGCCAATTCGCCATAAACATAATTAAATAAGCTTTTACTTGTCATAAACATATTTATTATTTCCTAAAAATAAATAATATTCCATTAAAAGTCAACTAAAATTCCATATATTTAAAATTTTGTCAAGCAAATAATTTTTTTTAAATACTTTACTTTTTAAAT
>CAZFPN010000011.1:0-11857 GCA_964521015.1 uncultured Rickettsiales bacterium
GGAGACACTTAAGCTTGTGATTAATGGGGCGGTGAAAAGGGTTGAATAATTTCAAAAATCCTTGACAAATGAAAGTTTTTATTTTAATTAATTCAAGGAGTTTTGATGATTTATGAATAAATTAAATGTAAATAATGTAAAAACAAAGGAAGAAAATTCATACAATGAAGAGAAAGGTTGCTTTACATTGCTAGCTAATAATTTATTTTGTTGCTTTGGCAGAAAAGTAAATAATGAAAGTATATTATCTAATTTTCAAACCCAAGAACAAGCAGGGATATCTAAACAAACAAAAGAAATTGAATTTGGTAAAAGACAATGGTTTTAACTTAATAAAGAAAAATAAAACGATTACGAATAAACTAATTGAATGTAATAAATAATTTTATGCTTAATGCTAATAATACAAAGATAATTCATGTAAAACCTTACAACAGCAACACTGATAATCAGTCTGTAATAAAAATAGAAGGTTTAGAACAAGATCCAAAAGATAATCTTAATTCATCGGTAGGGCTTGAATTGGAAAAAGAAGGGTGTATTGATTTAAAAAAATATACATTACTTTTTGCATTTCCTGAAATAATAAATGCCAAACTTGGTTTTAAAATTACACAAAATGAAGAAACTAACAATGTTGACCAAACGGTAGAAACATTTATTCCTGAGGAACAAAGAGCATTGGCTCAAACTTTAAATGCTAAAATCAAAGAAGCTTGGGGTTTAATAGAGTGTAAATTACAAACTGAGAAAGGCATAACGAATGCAAATCTTCAAGAAATATCTGAGAAAGTTGGAATAGATATTTGCCCTATAAAAAAAGATGATTTGCCTAAGATAAAAAGTGCCGCAGATAATATATCTTATATCCCAAATCTTGGCAAATTTAACATAAATGACATTTCAAAGGGAAGAAGAGTGTGGAACAATTTATGTTATTTTACAATAGGATCGGATGGAAGTTTTAAAGATACTGCAATCAAGTCTCTCAGAATAATTGTTCCAGCGGTGATGGGGGGAGTAATGAGTTGGGCCTCAGGTAAAGGATTGGAAACGGTGTCATCAATCCCAAATCTAAAGAGTAATAATACTTATATGAATTTTTAATTGAACTTTAAATTTATTTTTAGTCAAATACTATTAACTCATATTATTCAAAAAAACATCGTAAAGCTTGTGATTAATGGGGCGGTAAAGAGGAGGTGATTGTAGAAAAAATAGCTTAAAATGGTTGGAATTTTTATTTTTAATCAAGTTTCAAAATGCATAAAATTCCCACTTTTTAAAACATCAAAAAAAATAATTATCTTGATTTTTAAAAATTTTATGTTTAACAAAGTGTAATTAATTTTTTTATTATGAAATTTTCTTTAAATTTGGCACTAAAAATGCTGTTAAACTCAATTTTGACATTGTTTTTATTTGTTTTAATTGTGCAGTTTGCTCCTATGTCAATTACTAACTTATTTTTAAATCCACTTGCTGTTGTGAAAGGCTTGCAAGTAGAACAAGAAAAGGCTTACAAAAAGGAAATGGAAAATGCAGAAAAAGGTTTTAAAGAAGGCTTGAAAAACAAAAAAAGTGCAATTTTTGATGCAAAAGCTCCTTTCTTTGGTGCGAAAGATGCAAAAGTTGAAGTTGTAATGTTTTATGATTACAAATGTGGTTACTGCAATGCTTTAGCTAAAACTGTCGCAAATATTATGAAAGACGAAAAATATTCAAAAAATGTTAAGTTCATAGCAAGAGACTTCCCAATTTTAAGCCCAGCATCAGCAATGCTTGCGGTTGCAAGCCTTAAAGCTTTTGAGGTTGCACCTGAAAAATTCCTTGAAATTCACGAAGCTCTTTACGAATCTGATGGAAGTGAAGAAGGAATTGTGAAAAAAGTTTTGCAAATTACTGGTAAAAAAATAGATTTAAAAAATTCTTCTAAAGAAGGTAAGATGCTTGAAAGCAACCTAAATTTAGGTAAAGAACTTGGAATTAGGGGAACACCTGCAATGATAATTGGTGAAGAATTTATTGGTGGGTTAATTTCCGAGGAAGAATTAAAAGCTAAATTAGATGTTCAACTTGCAAAATAAAATATGACAACAATAACAGGGAAATTGATGGAAATTGGCTTTGAGGTTAGCAAGCCTCTTGTTCCAATTGCAAATTATGTTCAAACTAAAGTTTTAAATGGTTCTATTTTCATTTCTGGTCAACTGCCAATTCAAAATGGTGATGTTGTTTATCAAGGAATGGTTGGAAAAGACTTAACAACAGAAGAAGCTAAAAAAGCAACTGAACTTTGCATGTTAAATGTTATTAATCAGCTTATTATAGCTCTTGATGATGATATTACGAAAATTAAATCTTGCATTAAGCTAGAAATTTTTGTAAATTCTCAAAGCGGATTTGAAAAACATTCAGAAATTGCAAATGGAGCTTCCGACTTAATCGTAAAACTTCTCGGAGAAAGAGGGAAACATGCAAGAATGGCAATTGGGGTTTCTTCCCTTCCTTTAAATTCTGCTGTTGAAGTGGCGGCTATTTTTGAAATTAGCAAGGAATTAGAAAAGTAAAATGCTAACAAAAATAATAGACGAAATAATTAAAGAAAAGGGCTTTCTTTCTATAAGCAACTTCATTAATCTTGCACTTTATCACCCTGAATTTGGTTATTATCAAAAGAAAAACCCTTTTGGGATGGGGGGAGATTTCGTAACCGCTCCTCAAATTTCTAGCATTTTTAATGAAATGATAGCACTGTTTTTCATCTATCAATTCAAGTCAAAATGGAAAAAGGGGCAGAAAATCTACTTTTTAGAATTAGGTGCAGGAAATGGCTTTTTTATTAAAGAATTTTTAAGAATCGCAAGCAAAGTGCCTGATTTTGCATCTAATTTGGAAGTAATTCTTGTCGAAATTTCCCCTAAATTACAGCAAGAACAACAAGAAAAAACTGCTGAATTTCAAAAAAAAATCAAAATTAGATGGGAAGAAAATTGTCTTAATGCAATAAAAAGCATTCCAGATTCTAAAGATAACCTTATTTTCACCTTTTCAAACGAATTTTTTGATGCCTTCCCGATTAATCAATATATAAAATATAATGAAAAATGGCACGAAGTTTGTGTTGTAAAAAAAGAAGAAGGCAAAGGTTATGAATTTGGCTTTACAAACTTTGATTACACCCATGCAATAAAAAATCACCTAGACATAATAGGTATTGAAAATGAAATTCTAAAAAACGGCGATATAATTGAAATTTCAAATGATGTTATTGAGATTTTCTTTGAACTTGTGCGCAAAATCAAAAAAAATAATGGAACGATTTTAACAATTGATTACGGATATTTAAAAACGGAATTCATTTCAACATTGCAATCGGTTAAAAATCACCAAAAAAACGATGTGCTTGAAAATATAGGGGAAGCAGACATTACCTATCTTGTCAACTTTGAAATACTTTACCATATTGCAAATGAAGAAAAGATAACCACTTTTCCTCCAATCACTCAACGAGACTTCCTTTCCAGTATTGGAATTAATGAAAAAACTGAAATGGCAATTAAAAAAGAGCAGGACGAAGCAAAAAAACACCTAATAAAAACAAGCACTGAAAGATTAATTTCCGAATCTCAAATGGGAAATTTGTTTAAAGTATTTATTTGTGAAAGTTATTAAACGAATTATAGGTTGTAATAATCAACTATAAATTAAAAATAAAATCTTTAAAATGGTTTATTTCTTTTTAATTTTGCTTTATTAATTAAGTGAAAATAAGATTAGAAATTGTGAAAAAGTGCTTGAAAAAAGAACATTTATAAATTAATATTGATTTATAATTAAATAGATATTTAGTAAATGAACATTAGAGATTTTGAATATATCATAGCAGTTGACGAATTAAAGAGTTTTATTAAAGCTTCAAAAAGATGTTTTGTAAGCCAGCCTGCTCTTAGCATGCAGATACAAAAGGTTGAAGAAATTATTGGAACTAAAATTTTTGAACGAACTAAAAAAAGCATTTTAACAACAAAAGAGGGCGAAAAAATCATAGAATATGCAAGAGCAATACTTAAAAATTTTGAGCTTATTAAAGGTATTAAAAACGAAGTAAAAAGCCTTTCAATCGGGGTTATATATAGTGTTGCTCCCTTCCTTTTGCCGAAAATTTTATCTACGGTAAAAATGAGTTTTGAAGATATGGTAATTACATTCACAGAAGGAAAAACAAAAGATATAATTCAAGAATTAATTTCAGGAAAGCTAGATGCGGTGATTTTGGCATCAAGTGAATTTTGCGACTTAAAAAAACTTGCGCCTAACTCTAATATAGAATTTGCTCCACTTTATCAAGAAAAATTCTTTTTAGCAATGCAAAAAAAACACCCATTTAAGCCAAAATCTGATGTAATTACAAAGGATGAATTATTGAGAATTTCTGCAATTGAAAACTTCATTTTACTTGACGAAGGTCATTGTATGACAGAAAACACACAGGATGTTTGCTTGCAGTATGGCATAAAATTGAAAAACAAGACGAATATTTTCACTTCAAGCATTGAAACAATTAAGCAGATGATAATTCAAGGTCAGGGAATAAGCCTTTTACCGCTTCTTAGTATTAAAAAAACTGATGGGATTAATTATTACGAAATGCCAGCAAAAGATAGTCGGTTAATTTCAATAATGTATAGAAAAAACAATTCTAAAGTAAAAACAATTGGGGAAATTGCCTCAATTATAAAGCATGCAGTATAATTTTATGAAAAATAAGCTAATCATCGCAATAGATAAAAACGATTTTAACGAAGCTTTCAACCTTTGTAATGAAATAAAAAACGAAGCAGGGTATTTCAAGTTAGGTCTTGAATTTTTTTATTCTTTCGGTGCGGAAGGTGTTAATAAAATCGCAAACCTCGGTGTGCCAATTTTTCTGGATTTAAAACTTCACGACATTCCAAACACCGTTGCCAAAGCTTGTTTTACACTTTTAAATTCCGTCAATGGTGTTGAAATGCTTACACTTCATGCGAGTGGAGGCGAAAAAATGTTGAAAGATGCAAACTTGGAAATGCTTAAAAGTAGCAAAAAAAAGCCGATGGTTTTTGGAGTTACGGTTTTAACCAGCACTTCAGAAGTTGATGTATGGGAAGGAAAAAGAGTCACCTTTCCTTTTGCGATGGTTGTAATGAGAGCCTTCAATAAGCTTGCGAAAACAAATGACGGAGCTGTTAAAAAGCTAATTATTGCCAAATTGAAAAATATGGTAAATGTGGCAAACAACAGTCTTCTTTACTGGAAAAATCTATACAAAGCCGAAGAAGAAAGAATTATAGAAGCAAATAAACTGCTTTCCTCAATTGATTTAGCTCTTAAATGCAATGCAGGAAGTGAGGAATTTTATAGAAAAAATATTCTAGGGGGCGGAATTTTAAACACCGTACTGCACCTTTCAAGTATCAGCTTTAATGCGGGAATTGAAGGAATTGTCTGTTCTTCGCTTGAAGTGGGAGATGTTAAAGCATTTTTCCCTTCTTTAAAAGTGATTACACCTGGAATAAGACCGAAATGGTACGAAGAAAAAGATGACCAAGCAAGAATTTTAACCCCAAAAGAAGCTATTTCCAAAGGAGCAGATTTTCTTGTTATTGGCAGACCAATCACGAAGTCTTCAAACCCAAAAGAAGCATTGCAAAAAACATTACTTGAAATGGAAAGTTAAATAATTGCAGAATTTTTCAAGATTAACTGAATTTGAAGCTTTCACGAGAATAAAATTATAATTGACCGCCGTTTTTACATCAAATTCCCTGATTAAAGCATCAACATTTTCAAAATGAGTTCCTTTGATGAATTCAAATTCTTTGCCAACAAAAATTACATCAATTTCTTTCAAATCGCTTAAAAGATTGTAAATTTTTTCGTGTTCTACTTGGGTAAAATCTCCTAATTCTCTCATACTACCAATAATTGCCAACTTTTTTCCTTCATTTAAAGCAAAAGTGTTGATGGCATTTTTCATCGCTTCAGGGCTTGCATTATAGCTTTCGTTGATTAAAAGGCAGTTTTCTTGCAATAAAGTTTCGTCCCCCCTACCCTTTGGAAGTTTAAAATCTTCAATTGTTTGCGGTAACGAAATTCCATGATAAATAAGCAGTTCCATACCTATTAAAAGGTTTGCCACCCATTCTTTTGTTGCAATTTTGTTGACAAAAAAACTTTGATTTGCAAATGTGAAAAAGGTTTTTCCCCTTCTTATCTCAAAATCTTCAAGGCGTCTTACAAAACAAATGTTTCCATTAAATTTTCGCTCTAATTCGCTTTCAAAGGGAAGGTTGGGAACCGTTATTAAAAGGCTTTCCTTCGTGCTTTTTTCTAAAATTTCGGTTTTAGCTTTGAAAATTCCATAAAGACCTTCCTTAAAATTGCCAATGTGAGCAGGGGAAATGTTCGTTATAATTCTTGTGTCAGTTGGGGCAATTTCAATTAGATGGGAAATTTCCATTGGGTTATTCATTCCCATTTCCAAGACTAAAAATTCAATATCTAAAGGGGAATTTAAAATCGTTAAAGGCACACCAATGTGGTTATTTAAGTTTCCCTCTGTTCCAAAAACTTTTTTGCCAGCTTTTTTAAGCAAATAAATGATGAAATTTTTTGTTGTTGTTTTGCCAACACTTCCAGTTAAAGAAATTGTTTTCACTCCCTTTTCTTTAAGGCTCGCAAATTTTTTTATTGCCAGTTCTGTGATGTAAGAAAGGCTATCTTTTACAACTAAATATTGACTTTCGTCAATTGCGAAATTTGGATTGCGATTTAAAATAAGAAAGCTTGCTCCATTTTTAAAGGCATCTTCCGCGAAGTCGTTTCCGTCCCTTATTCCCGTTCTTAAAGCAATAAAAACACTTCCATTTTTAACTTCTTTGCTATTGAATGTGAAGTGAAATTTGTTAAACAGCAAATTCATATTTAAAAATATTTCCTTGAATTCCAAATGTAAAGAAAGCCTGTGTGAAGTGTTGTATAGACAGCTAAAAACAAAACAAAATTCGTTGAAATTTCAAGGTTATCTAAAACGAAGCTTAAAGGGAAAATATGCAAATAATTATGGAAAAATTCTTTAAAAATTGTTGTACTTGCAAAAAAACACATTGAAATGCCAACCAATTGAAAAGCAGTTTTCCATTTTGCAAGCCTAGAAACAGGGAGTTTGACTTCTGATTGTGCCAAAAATTCACGCAGTCCAGAAATGATAATTTCCCTTGAAACTAAAATGGAAGCGATTATAACATTCATATTTTCACTATGAACTAAAATTAAAAGCGAGATAACTAATAGCAGTTTATCAGAGATTGGGTCAAGACATGTTCCAAAATTTGAGACAACATTCCACTTTCTTGAAAGATAGCCATCAAAAAAATCTGATATTGAGGAAATCATAAAAATGAAAAACAAAATTTCGTGGTTGTAAGGAACATTTAGGTAATAGATAAATGCCATTAAAATTGAGGCGAAAACACGAAATGTTGTTAAAAAATTTGGGAAAGAGGAACGAAAACTCATAAATCTTATTTTTTAATTAAACTTGATGCAAAAGTTGAAATGAGCTTTTCTAAATTGACAGAGCTTTGTGTCATTTTAATAAAATCGCCGTTTTTTAAGTTTTCATCTTCGGCTCCGGGGGAAATTTCAACATATTTTGCCCCTAAAATGCCAGCACTTTGAATTGAAGCAGAGCTATCTTTTGGAATGGAAAACTTAGAATCAACCTTCATTTCCACTTCTGCAACGAATGTCATTTTGTTTAGCTTAATATCAGTAATTTCACCAACTTTAACACCTGCGATTTTAACATCAGAGCCTTTTGAAATTCCGTCAACAGAAGAAAAATTTGCTTTAACAACATTATACTTAATAGAAAAATTAAATATAGACGAAACCAAAACATAAGAAAACCACAGAAAAACTGCGATAACAAAAAAACCGAAGAATAAATCAAATTTTTTATACATAAATGAAAAAAAATCTTGTAAAACTTTAAATACTATTTTATTTAAAAAGTAAAGCAATTTTTTCAAAAAAATGATTTTAAGCTTAAATATAGACCACATCGCAACTTTAAGAAATGCCAGAAATTCCCCCTATCCAAGCCTTATTCGTGCGATTGAAATTGCAAAAGAAGGTGGGGCAGAAATCATCACAATTCACTTAAGGGAAGACAGAAGGCACATCAAAGATAAAGATGCAGAAGAAATTTGTGCATCAAAAATTCTTCCCATAAACTTTGAAATTGCACAGACAGATGAAATGATTGCAAAAGCGATTTATTTAAAGCCTAAATTCGTTTGCATCGTGCCAGAAAAAAGGCAAGAAATTACAACCGAAGGTGGGCTTGATTTGTTTGTTAATTCAAATAAATTAAAGGAAAATATTGCAAAATTACAGGAATATAAAATTGAGGTTTCGCTTTTTATAGAACCAGAGGAAAAATCCATCATAAAAGCCAAAGAATTAGGGGCGAATACGATTGAACTTCACACGGGAAAATTCGCAGATTTTGAAAGCATAGAAGACTTTAAAAAACTTGAAAATGCAAGCAAAATCGCAAAAGAGGTTGACCTTAAAATTCATGCAGGTCATGGTTTGACATTTTCTTCAGCCCCAAAAGTTGCAACAATAAAGGCAATTTCAACCCTTCATATAGGGCATTTTTTAATTACAGAAAGTGTATTTTTAGGGCTTTACGAGGCTGTTAAAAAGATGAAGACTCTGATTGTTTAAATCTTCAACATTTCCGCAAATCCTTTCGTTTCTTTTTGTGCCATTTCAATTATTTTGAGCATAACATTTTCTTGAATAATTAAAAATGTGGGGAAATCACTTGTTAGAGCATAGCAAAAAATCTCAATCCCTAACCCATTTGATTCAAATTTCACAAGCCTTGCCCTTGCTGTTTCGCTTTCTATTTCAGGGTTTTCTTTAAGCATTTTTTCAAGATTTGCAATAAAATAACTTAACTCATCCACAGAATTCGCATACTTTAAAACAAAATTTTGATTAATTAAGATTTTGTCTCTTGTGGCAAAATTTTCAATCACATCAGCAGAAAGTGAAGCATTGGGAACTGAAACAATTGTTCTGTTGTTAGTTTGCACTTTTGTTGACCTCAAGCCTAAATCAATTACAGTGCCTAAAAAACCACCAAATTTCCCAAAATCACCCACTCTAATTGGCTGGTCAACGGCAAGCACGACTCCTCCAAATAAGTTTTCAACGGTTTTTTGACTGGCAAGAGCAATAGCTAACCCACCAACACCAAAGGCCGCAATTATAGCATTTATGTTAAAACCCAGCACTTTTAAAATGTAAAGAAGCCCAATTATAACAATCAAAATAGAAGAAATTTTATGCAAAAGAGGAATTGTTGCCAAAATTGCACTTTGACCTTTTTCTTGCAAATTTTCTTTTAATTTAAAAAATAAATACGAAGCCAAAATTTTTATAAAAAGTGTCGCAGAAAGGACAAAAATGACCGTATTAAATGTGTAAAAAAACTCAGAAATTTCGGGGGAAATTTTTAGCAAAATCCTTGCCAAACTTAATGCTAAAAAACTTGTCAGCAATGAAAGTGGAGTTTTGATTGGCTTTAATATAAGCTCATAATTTGCATTTTTTTTAAACCAAACAAACAATATGGCAAATGCGATTTTAGAAATATAGAATAAAACTAAAAAAGCACAAGGGGTGATGACATACCACAAATATAAATTAGAAAAGTTCAACATAAAATTTAATTAATTCTAATTATAATTTGCACTATTAATTCAATCATTGCAAGAAAAATTTTCTCGCAATTTTGTCTGACATATTTACACAATAATGTTAAGTGCATTCACAACACTTGCGATTTTAACTGCCTCTTGAATTTGCATTACTGTAGTACCGTGCTTTATCAATGTTTTTTCGTGAGAATCCATACACATTCCACACCCATTAATTGCCGAAACCGCTGTTGAGGCAAGTTCAAAATCAATTGCTGAAATACCGTGCTTTGCTGGAGATAAGCCGTTCATTCTAAGCCCTGCTGCAATTTGAGAATATTCTACATTAGAAACAAGGTGAGTAAATCTGTAATAAACATTTGTCATGCTCATTAATGTTGCGGAAGTTTTGGAAGCATTAATTTCAACATCACTTAAAACTTCTTTGGCATTTTCTTGAATTGCACTAATTAGTTTACCATTTTTTGTTGCAAAAGCGGAAGCTAAAAAAATAATCATCGCTTGCTTTTCATTTAAAATTGTGCTATTTAACAAGTTTTTCGCATTTAATTTTATATCAACGGCAAAATCTGGTAATTGTTCTAGTAAGTCTTGTATTTTCATAATTATTCTAAAATTGATTGTATAAAATATATCCTCTTTTCCAGTTCTTGCAAGATATCAGAAACGATTGATTCAAGAACGGCATCAGTCTTCAAAGCTTGATAGTCTTTTAAAATTTCTTTATAATCTTTTAGTGCATCTTTTAGCATATCTTCAGCTTTTGAAGGCAATTTGAAAGATTTAGACATTTCAAAAACAGCCTTAAAATCTATTTCAACTTTTTTGGAAGAATACCTTAAATATTCCGCTAGTTTATCTTTTTGTTCCAAAAGTTCTTTGTAGCTTTCTTCAAAAAATTTGTGATAAGAAAGAAAGTCTTTTCCCTTTACATTCCAGTGAAAAATATGAAATTTAGAAGATGTGAAGTGCAATTTTGCAATTAAATTTAAAATGCTTTTTTCCATAAAATTATAAATTAAATTTTGTTATTGCAAAAAAGCAAATTAGCTAAAAAAATGAGGCGATTAAAGAGTGGCATCACCAGATTTCCAGTTGCAAGGGCAAAGTTCGTCTGTTTGAAGGGCATCTAACACTCTTAACGTTTCGGAAGGCTTTCTTCCAACTTTCATGTCAGTTACTTCAACATAACGAATAATTCCGTTAGGGTCAACAAGGAAAGTTGCTCTTCTTGCCACTTCTTCGTTTTCTTCTAAAATTCCTAAAGCACGAGAAAGGTCTTTTCTTATGTCAGCCACCAGAGGGAATTCCAGTTTTTGAAGGTTTTCGTTATCTCTTTTCCAAGCCAAGTGAACAAATTCGCTATCTGTGCTTATTCCAAAAAGTTCGCAGTCTCTATCTTTTAAGTCTTTCATTAAGTCGCCAAAACCTTTGATTTCAGTTGGACAAACGAAGGTAAAATCTTTCGGCCAAAAGAAGTATAAAGCCCATTTTCCAGTTGGATTTGAAACTTCAACGAAAGCATCAGCAGGGGTTTTAATTTCAGAAACAGGTACAGGTCGCACTGCTTTTAATTTGAAATTTGGGAATTGTTTTCCTATTGTAAGCATAACTATAAAAGATTATTTATTTTTCATAAACAATCTAAACGAAAAAAATTTAAAGTAAAATACTATTTTGTTATTTTTTTAATAAGTAAAAATTATATATATTTTTTCAAAAAAATTCTTGCTTTCTAATAATATCGGTTTTAAATAGAAATAGATTAATAAAAATTGTAATGTCTTTCGTTTTTTATCTTTTGGCAATTTTTTGCGTAACATTTAATGTGAAAGCAAACGATGGGGGAATTTACTCTTCCACAAAAAAGCAAGAACCATCTTTTAAAAGAATAGTTGTTGAACCAAGACAAATGGGGCATGACCCTCGCTTTAAAACATTCGCCTTCACCCCAAATACAACATATAAAATTGTTGCAGTTTATGATAACCCAAGTTTTATTGAATTTGAAACAAACGAATCAGTTGCGACAATCGTGAATCCAAAAAAAAGTTCTTGGCAGTTAATTCCTTCAGGAA
>CAZFPN010000011.1:11867-18157 GCA_964521015.1 uncultured Rickettsiales bacterium
AGACGTATTATGGTAAGAGCGAGTCAAATTGACTAATTCGATAGTTAATCAGACTAACTCTCCAAATAATTAATCAAACTAAGTTAAATAATACTTTAATTGGAAGAACCAATTAAAGATTCGATTCAGGAAATAGACTTTTTTTAAAACCAGAAGAAAGCGATGCAGACACCCAAATTACCGTGATGACAAACAAAAGAATTTACTTCTTTGAAATGTATGCAAAAGAACCTAGCAGTAATTTTGACAAAGACTATTCCTTCTTTTTCAAATTCAAATACCCAAGCGAAGAAGAATCTAAAACCATTAGAACATATGCAAAATCAATCCTTCCAGATGTAGACCAAAACCCATGGAAATATAACTTCAATTACACTATAACAGGGGAAGATTCGCTTTACCCAGTGAAAATTTTTGACGATGGAGAATTCACTTACTTTGAATTTCCTAGAACATCAAAAATGCCAGCAATATTCGCTGTTGACTCAAATGGCTTTGAGTCAATCGTCAACTTTAGAATTGTTGGAGAATACTTAATAGTTGAAGAAGTTTCAGGAAAATTTACCTTAAGAAATGGGGCTGATATTGTCTGTGTATTTAATGAAAATATGTACAAACCAAAAAACAGCAAAAGACCAAAAAAACGAGACTATAGCTACGAAATTGAGCAATATAACAATGAAGAAAGAAATAAGCAAGATAGTATGATTTACAACTAAATGAAAGCTTTAAAATTTATTAAAAAATTTATATTCGTGATTGTATTTATTCAAATTTTGATTTTTATTATAGTAAAACAAAAACATGCTGAGCTTGAAAGAAAAAACGGCAAAATTGAAGAGGAAATCAACAAGATTATCAATCAAAATAATATTCTAAAAATCAAATTGACAACTGTACAAAATCAATTTAGAATAAGAAAGCTTGCTTCAAGGTTTGCAAGCGAATATAGAGGAATAAAACCTGAGCAAATTATTGAAATAGAAAAAATATGACAGAGCAAAAAATTTTAGCGGAAGTTTTGATATACCAACCACAAAAAAATGCGATGCAATCTGGTGTTTATAAGGCAAAACAATGGTTTATGAAATTCGTAAATTATGCGGAACTAGACGAAGCTTACATTTTTAATTTAATGAATTGGCAAGGGGGAAAAGATACGTTAAAAACAATCGTCTTACCTTTTAAAGCGAAGGAAGATGCAATTTCTTTTGCAAGTAAAAATGGTTTTAGTTATAAACTTGAAGAAAGTTCAAAAAGGAAAATAAAACCAAAATCTTACACTGCTAATTTCATTTAAAATGCCTTTTGATGCCTTTCGTTTTAAAGTTTTTTCTAGGAGGGTTTTCATAATTGCCAGTCTACAGGCTGTTGCATTTGGAATAATTATTTTGCGACTTTTTAAGTTTCAAGTTTTAGATTATAACTACTTCAAAAATAAATCTGATGGAAACAGAATTAAGTCAAACATAATACCTCCTATTAGAGGTTCTATTTTTGATAGAGATGGCATTTTAGTTGCAGGAAATGTAGAATATTATAGAATTATCTTTCGCAAAAGTTCTTACAAGCAAGACTTAATTGAAATTCAAAAATTGGCAGATGTCTTAAATTTTAAAGAAGAAGGTAAGAGAGCATTAATTTTGGAATACAACAGAAATAAAGGCTTAAAAGAATTTATAATTTACAGGCATTTGACACGAAAAGAATTGATTAATGTTGAATTTAACTTACATTTATTTAAAAATATTTCGGTTGGAATAGGAAATGCAAGAACTTACAAAGATTCCTTCGCATTTTCAAATTTGATTGGCTATGTTATTCAAATTCCCGCATCTGAAGCCAAAAAAAGAAAGGTTATTCACCCTGATATCAAAATTGGTGCAGAGGGTTTAGAAAAAATATATGATACAGAATTGATAGGGAAAGCGGGAATTAGCTATGCTGAAGTGAATGCATCTGGCTTTAAAATTGCTGATTTGACTAAGATTGACCCAATAAATGGGAAAGATTTGGAATTTTCTTTTTCCTCTAAAATCCAAAATTTTTGTTATCATTTATGCAAAGATAATAAAGCTTCCGTTGTTTTGATGAATGTTGAAACTGGCGAAATTATTGCAATGGTTTCGGCTCCCTCTTTTGATATCAACTCCCTTTCAACAAAAATAGACTCAACAAATTGGAATAATTTACTAAACGACCCAAAAAACCCCCTTTTAAATCGTGCTATACAATCATCTTATACTCCTGGCTCTGTGTTTAAAATAATCACCGCTTTGGTTGCGCTTGAAGGTGGCATCAATCCTAATGAAAGAATCAATTGCACTGGCTCAACAACGATTTATGGAATGCAAAGAAGATGTTGGCTTAAAAATGGTCACGGAAGGCTTAATTTGCACGATGCAATAAAGCATTCTTGTAATATGACTTTTTACAACATTGGCACGAAATTTGACATTCTAAAATTCCATCAAATTGCAAAAGAATTTGGAGTTGGAGAGGTTTTTAAAAATTTTGAATTTACAAACCAAAACAAAGGCATCAACCCAAGTGATAAATGGAAAAGGGAAAATGTGCGTGAGATATGGTTTCCAGGCGATACAGTCAACCTTTCAATCGGTCAAGGTTTTGTTAAAATGACAGCCCTTCAAATTGCGGTTATGATGGCAAGGGTTGCCTCTCTTGGAAAATTAATTGAACCTACCCTTCAAATTCAAAAAGAAAAAAGCATTCTTGAAAGAATTAACATTAGAGAAGAAAACTTGAAATTTATCAAGTCAGCGCTTTTTGATGGAACAAACACCGCAGGTGGCACATCATATGGCTCAAGGATATACGAAAAAGGGCTTGAATTTTCTGGCAAAACTGGGACGGCTCAAGTTGTATCAAAATTTTTAGAAAAGCATGAATATACAGATATAACAAGACCTCACGGCATTTTTGGAGCCTTCGCACCATTTGAGAACTCAAAATTTTCCGTTGGCATCATCGTTGAAAACGGAGGTTTTGGAAGTTCTGTCGCCGCACCAATTGGTAAAAATTTACTTCATTTCGCACAACTTTTGAACCTAGGAAGAATTGAAGATGCAAAAAAACTGACAAGAAACCTTGGGATTAATTTTGAAAACATATGAATAAGATAGAATTTGATATTTTTAAAACACTTCTCAAAAATTTCCTTATTGCAACATTTTTATTCTTATTTTTAGGGCTTTTAACCCGTGTTTTCCACTATATGGAATTTATAACAGAAAATAATGGAGGTATTTTTGATTTAATGCAAATTTTACTTTTCATACAACCAAAAATTTTTGTTGTGCTTGCACCGTTCACCCTTCTAATTTCAAGCTTTTTAACATATAACAGCTTGATTCATGCAAACGAACATATAGCAATTTATAATTTCGGTGCAAGCGAATTTACTATAGTAAAGCCTTTTTTTTATCTTTCATTTCTGCTTTTTTTAATCACATTATTTTTTTCAACAATTTTAGTTCCAAATTCTTATAGAAAAATGTCTCATATTAGGGAAGATTTATTCGCAAAAATTTCCGCTTCAATCATTAAAACAAAGCAATTTATCAATCACAAAGGAATTGGAATTTTCATTGAAGATTCAAGCGAAAAAACATCAAAAGGTGTAATTATATTAGATGGCAGAAATCCAAAAGAAAAAGCCGTTATAGCATCAGATTCCGCAAAAATCGGCTTTGATGGTAACCAATTTTTTTTTGATGGCACAAACACTTATCTTTCAAGAAAAACTGATTTCAGTCCTCTTCCTTTTACCGCTATTTTTAGCCATTATAGAATTTCACTTTTTACCTCTCATTTCATAGATTCAAAACCAAAAGAAGATGAAATTGTTTCAAGTAAAAACATTATAAAAAGTGTTCTGAGTGGTGAAAAAAGGTTCTTGAAAGAATTTAAAGTCCGCTTTGGTTGGGCTTTTTTTGTCATCTTAATTCCATTTTCCGTGATTGTTATTTTGCTAAAATATTTTAATTTTACAAGAAATAGACTAATTTTAAAAAATGTTTTCACTTCACTCGGCATCGGTTTTTATGTTTCCTCTTCTGGAATTTTGCTTGAAGGAATGCTAAATTCAAGTGTTTTGCATTTATTTTTATATTATGCAAATATTTTCTTGATATTTACATTTCTATTGTTTAAATTAAAGTTAAAAAATTTTAGTTAGTTATGGTTCAAATCTCGTTATACAATTACATAATTCTTTCGGCAATTTTGTTTTGCATCGGTGTTTATGGGGTAATTTTCAACAGAAAGTCCGTTATTGGAATTTTAATTAGCACGGAAATAATGCTTCTTGCTTCAAACATTAATTTCGTTGCATTTTCTGGTTTTTTTAGCGATATTATGGGGCATTTATTCGCAATTTTCATTTTAGGAGTCGCGGCCGCAGAAGTTGGAATTGGGCTTGCAATTTTGGTGATTTACTTCCACACAAAAGGCAACATTTCCATCAAAGAACTTAACACAATTAAAGACTTAGTATGACACTTCAAAACACACTTTTAGGCAGTAAAACTGCAATAATCACGGGGGCAACAGGGGGAATTGGTGCTGGAATAACAGAAAAATTCTTGCAAGCTGGGGCAAAAGTTGTTATATCAGGCACGAATACTGCAAAACTTGAAACCTTTAAAGAAAGTTTGCTTAAAAAATTTGACAAAGCGGAAATTTTCGTTAAAGCCTGCAATTTAGGGGAAAAATCCGAAATTGAAAGCTTGGTAAAAGAAGGCACTGAAATGCTTGGTGGAAAGCTTGATATTTTAGTTGCTAATGCGGGAATTACAAAAGACGGCTTAATCCTTAGAATGTCCGAAGAAGATTGGGATAGCGTTTTAGACATCAACCTTAAATCAGCCTTTTTGCTAAGTAAAGATGCTGTAAAAATTATGATGAAGCAAAGATACGGCAAAATCGTCCTGATTTCTTCCGTTGTTGGGCTTTCTGGCAACCCAGGGCAAGTGAATTATTGTTCTTCAAAAGCAGGAATGATAGGTTTTGCGAAGTCTCTCGCACAGGAAGTTGCAAGCCGAAACATTACAGTCAACTGCATCGCACCCGGCTTTATTGCAAGCCCAATGACTGATGTTTTAACGGAAGACCAAAAGAAAACAATTCTTTCCAAAATTCCTTCTGGAAGGCTTGGTAATGTGATGGAAGTGGCTGAAGCAAGCCTTTTCCTTGCAAGCGATATGTCTTCTTACATTACAGGGCAAACGATTAGCGTGAACGGAGGAATGTATATGTAATTTTCAAGCGGTCTTTTAAAGCGAAATGTTCTAAAATGGTATGTCATCATCAATTGATGTAAAGTTTTTATCAATTGATACCTCAGGTTCGTTTTCAAATGAGTCTTCAGGCTTGTTTTTATTGACTAACTTTTCCTCTAATTCTTTGCGTTCTGCCTCCTCTCTTTTTTGTTGTATTTTATCTTTAAATAGGGTTTTTTCTAAGATAAAGCAGAAGGTTGCAAATGTTTCTTCCATGTTTTCCAAGTTTTGCTCTATTACTTCAATATCTTTTTTAAAATGAGCGACATCGTTTCCAGCTTCTCTTATTGTTGTGAAAAGATTATTCAGGCTATCTTTGAAGGCGATTACATTTTGAAAAGTTGCTATTTCTTCTATTTGTTTGAAAAAATTCTCAATCTTCTTCTCTAAATTTCTACCTTGATTAAAACTTGAGATGACAATTTCAAGGCAGGTTCTAAAGCATACAGCACCCGCAAAATTTAAACCTTGAGAGAGGCAATTATGGCATTCTTTTAGATATTTAGCGAGAGGTTTGAACTCTTCTTCCTCTAAAATTTCAAGAACATAACCTCTATTATCTTTGCTAAAACGAGTTTCAAATGTCCCATCTATGTAATTTAAAATTGCTTCTAAAATATCGTAATGCTTGTCAAAAAAATCTCTAGCTGATTTGTCATACTGCTCAATCACACTCTTGCTAGGGTTTAAAATACTATAACCATTATTAAAATCATCATTAAAAAAGTGTTGTAAAGTATAAGCTTTATTCCAATCAAAGAAAAGATAGTCTTGGTTTTCAGCACATAAATAAAGTTTTACATCTATTTTACCTTCTAAAAAAGATTTAAAGAAAGATATCTTGTCGTGTAAATTAAATCCCCTTTTGGAAAAATAATTTTCTATTTTATAAATTCCCTTTTTAATACTTTCTAATCTTTTCGGTGTCATATTTTTTCAATTAATTAAAAGCCTAAATCTCTATTATAAAAATGTCAAATAATGCTTGCA
>CAZFPN010000012.1:0-5340 GCA_964521015.1 uncultured Rickettsiales bacterium
CATCCACTAAGCCAGCTAATTTAGCAGCACGAAATCTTCTTTCACCTGCAATTATTTGGAATGTTTCTCCAACTTTTCTTACTAAAATTGGTTGGAGAACCCCATTTTGTGCGATTGAATTTGAAAGTTCAAGCAGTTCATCTTCCGCAAAAACTTTTCTTGGCTGTGCAGGGTTTGGAACGATGTTATGTATAGAAATGTTTGTATAACCGCTCACATTAAGCAAATTTCCTTGATTTCCTTGCTCTAAGTTTGATGAAAAAATATCAACATCTTCCATTGCTCCAAGCAAGGCTGAAAGCCCCATTCCAAGCCTTTTTTGATTTCCTTTTTTTTTGTTTAAAATTATTTTTTCATCGGACATAAATTAAGCAGCCACAATTTTATTTGGTTTTTCGTCAATCTTATTATTAGATTTATTTTGCATTTTGTTTTTTTTTGCAAGGCGAGATATGATTTCTTTCGCAAGTTCAATGTAAGCTATGCTCCCTTGACACTGAAGGTCATAGACTATCGCTGGTTTCCCATGAGAAGGTGCTTCTGCAAGCCTTATGTTTCTTGGAATAACAGTCTTGAAGACATAGTCTCTCATAATTTCTCTAACTTCGGTTTCAACTTGTTCCGTAAGTTTATACCTTCTATCATACATTGTCAGTACGACACCCTCAATTTCAAGTTTTGGATTAAAATTTTTCTTGATTGCTTGGAAGGTTTTTATCAAGTGGCTCAAACCTTCAAGGGCATAAAATTCACACTGGACAGGAACCAAAATTGAATTAGCCGTAGCAAGAGCATTCACCGTTAAAAGCCCTAAAGAAGGAGGACAGTCTATCAAGCAATAATCGTATTTATCGGCAACACTGTCAATGTGTTGTTTTAAAATAAATTCCCTTTCTTCAATTTGGTCAAGCTCAATTTCCGCCGCACTTAAGTCAACATTTGCGGGAAGAACAAATAAGTTTGGAACTTCGGTTGCTTTCGTGATGCTTTGAATATTAACCCCTTCAATCAAAGCATTGTAGACATTCTGCCTGCAATTTGCCTTGTCAATTCCAAGCCCTGTTGTGGCATTTCCTTGTGGGTCAAAATCAATTAGCAAAACTCTTTTACCGATGGCAGCAAGAGCCGTTGCTATGTTGATTGTAGTGGTTGTTTTACCAACTCCGCCTTTTTGGTTCACGACGGCAATAATCCGAAGATTTTTCTTTTCCATTGATGACATTTGTTTAACACTAGTTATACATATTGATAAAATAATATCATAAAAAAATATTCTTGCAAGTGTTTTTTATGAAACCCACAAAATACGACCTAAATAATGCCATATGTATTTTTATTATTTACTATAAATTTTATATTGCAAGTGTTTTTTCTAATTTTTTGCATTAAATTAAAAACTGACTATTTTCTGTGTTTTGTTTAAGAAAATTTAGCTTTGCTTCGAATTGTTTTATGAAATTTTTTGCATCTTCTAAAGCGGTTTTACTGACATCTTTTCCAAACACTTCCTCATATTTTTCAATTGCTTTTTTAAAACTAACTTTTAAAAGCATATCAAAAGATGCAATATCTTCAATTTTGATTAACTTTCTTGCTTGTTTTGTTAAAAAATTTCCATTTTTATCAAGTTTAAAATTTGCCCTTATTTCATTTTCGTCAAAAATCATTTCATTCTCTAAAAAGAAATTCTTTTTTAATAATTCAAAATTTTCGGCATAATTTTGACAACATTTTGCCATATTAAAGTCAAATATTTTGCCCTTTATTACAAGATTAGAAGGTCTATCTTCTTTTACAACAAACCCATAATTTAGGGATTGATTGCCAGATAATCTCTTCACATCTTCTATGTTTGTTAAAAATGTTGCAATTGCTATCAAATGTAATGCCTTGCTAGATTTTTCAATCACAGCATTTTCAATTTCATTTTCATAAAATTTCCTCGTTTTATTTGATTTTGAATATCCCAAATCTTTAGATATAACAATAAAATTTTTCTTCTTTCCATTTTTAATTAAATGGAAATCAACCTTCGCCCCAATTCCCATAAAGTAAAGAACATTGTTGATTAAAATGAATCGCAATTCTTGACCTTCAATATCTTCATTTTTTATATATACTTTTTGATTATAATTTAAACTTGACAAGACAATTCCAGTATTCTTTCCATCGGTCTTTAAATTTAGTAAAATATTTTGCATTTTTAATTCAGTTGCATCAGTAATTCTTTGGAAATACGAAAGGTTTGTGCTTTGTAATGAATGAATTTTGTCCAAAATTTTAGATTTTTTAAAAGATATATATTCAAATAGCATTTTTCCAATTCTTACCTAATTTTTCCCGAATTTCTGTTGAAGAAATGTTGCAAAACTTATTCCAAAGCAAGATGGGGTTATATTTTATAAAATTTTTTGACCTAACGGAAGAATGAATGCCTTTTCTGTTAACAACAACAAGTGTGCAATTTTTTGCAATAAAATCAGAATTTTTCCATTTGTGAAAAGAAATAATAGAATCGGAACCCATAACCCAAAAAAGCTTTGATTTGGGGAAAACTCTTTTAGCCTTCTTAATCGTCTGGAATGTTTCAAATGTTTTTAAACCACTTTCAAAATCAATAGCTTTTGCATTTGAGTGCGATATTAATTTTTGACACAGAGAGATTCTCGTTTTTTGACTTAAATAATCAGACCCTTTCTTGAAAGGATTTTCAGGGACAACAAGCCAAAGAATGTGATTCAATTTTAGCCTTCGCAAAACAAGGTTAGAAATTGATAAATGACCCAAATGAGGGGGGTTGAAACTTCCGCCAAAGAGAGCAAGTTTTTTAAAATAGCAAGCCTTAAACTTCATTTTTTTTACCCTTTTTATCAAAATTTTTGTTTTCTTCCTTTCTATCATCAAGCCTTCTCGCTATTCTTCCAAATTCAAGACCATACTGACTTATTTCAACAAGAACTTTATCTAAAACAGAAATTCTAATTCTTTTTTTTCTAAGCCTCCCAGAGCCTTTTGCAAGCATAATTTTGCCGTTTTCCAATTCAACCCTAAAGGTAAAGTCAGGAAGAATTTCCCGCACAATACCCTTAACTTCAATTAGACCTTTTTCTTCGTTTATTTGTAAGTGATTTTCGTCCATATTTATTTATAAGAGATTTGTTTTATTTTTTCAATGATTTTTGCAGTTGTTGGTAAGCATTCTTTTTCAAGATTTGAAGCATATGGAAGTGGCACATCCTCAGCCGTCACCCTTAAAACAGGGGCATCAAGATAATCAAAAGCTTGCTCCATCATAATTGCGGAAATTTCGGATGCAATTCCAGAAAATCCCCAACCTTCTTCAACAACTAAAAGTCTATTTGTTTTTTTTACAGAATTGATAATTGTTTCCGAATCAAGAGGCTTAATCGTTCTTAAGTCAATCACTTCGCAGGAAATACCCTCTTCTTCAAGCTTTTGAGCGGCCTCTAAAACAAACTTCATAATGTAAGAAAATCCAACAATGGTGCAGTCTTTGCCTTCTTTAACGACTTTTGCTTTTCCAATTTCCACTTCTTCGTTGAAGTCATCTCCCACTTCTTCGGAAACTCCGTAAAGTAGTTCACTTTCAAGGAAAACAACTGGATTTTCGTCCTTAATTGATGCCTTAAGAAGTGCCTTCGCATCTTTTGCAGTAAAAGGAGCAACAACTTTAAGCCCCGGACAGTGTGCATACCAAGAAGCATAGCACTGCGAATGTTGAGCCCCTACCCTTGCGGCCGCCCCATTTGGCCCCCTGAAAACGATGGGACACTTGACTTGCCCACCTGACATATAAAGTGTTTTTGCGGCGGAATTGATGATTTGGTCAATCGCTTGCATTGCAAAGTTGAATGTCATAAACTCAACAATCGGCTTTAAACCAGCGAATGCCGCACCAACACCTATTCCTGCAAAGCCATGTTCTGTGATGGGGGTATCAATCACTCTTTCTTCCCCAAATTCTTGCAATAACCCTTGAGTTATCTTGTAAGCACCTTGATATTGCCCCACTTCTTCACCCATTATAAGAACTTTAGCGTCTGCTCTCATTTCTTCTGCGATTGCATCCCTAAGAGCTTCCCTTACAGTAATTTTCTGCATAAATAATATAAAATAATAAAAAATATATTTACATCTTTTTTTTAAAAGTCAACTTATTTTTCTTCGCCCTCTTCTTCTTGCGAATTTTCTTCGTTTTCTGTTGAGTTTTCTTCGTTTTCTGTTGAACTTTCAAAGCCTTCTTCAGACCCTAAAACTTCCTCTTCCACTTCCTGCTTGAAAGCCCCTTGAGGCAAGGAAATATAAGGGTTTCCGTTATTCATCTGCATTAATTGTTCAACGAATAAAGTGTGGGAAGGTCTTGCTTCTTCAGATTTTAGCATCGTGCATAAGTTATCAAGGCAAATGTTGTATCCTTCAGCAGAAAGTTTGCCCGAATGTTGCATAAATCTCAAATAAAGAATGTATGTTGCAATTACATCATTTTCGCAATAATCAGCAATTTCTTCAAGCTTGTTTTCTTTAAAAAGGTTGTAAATATTTGAGCCATCAACTCCGTTTGCCTTGCAAGGAAGTTTGAATAAAGCACAAATTTCTTCCAATTTAATTCTTGCACTTGCACCAAAGTTTGAAAACATTTCAAGTAAATCGCAGTGTTTTTCAATGGAATATCTGTGATTATAGTTATAGTATCCATCATTATAAATCCATTTTGCATCAATGCCATATTTCATTGCACGATACTGCAAAACAGGCATATCAAATCCTCTTCCATTAAAGCTGACCAACCTTGAAGGGTGCTTGTTTAAGTAAGTGAAAACACCTTTTAAAATTTCTTCCTCGCTTTCGCCGTTTCTTCCACCGCTTCTAATGGTTTTAATGACATATTTTTCTTTTCCACCTTTGAAAGTGTGAATTGTCCCTGCTATAAAGCTAATGCAAACAACTTTGTGAAATAGTTGACGAAAAAATTCGTTCTGCCCACCCGTTGCTTCCAAGTGGTAAGCTTTTAACTTTGCAATAACCTCTTCTTCACTTACTTCTGCCCCAAGTTTTAAGAAGGTTCGTGCTGTTTCAATGCAAGGAATTGTTTCAACATCAAATACAAAAAAGTTGCGAGGGTTGTTTGGTTGTGGAACATTCTGCCTTACAGGAGGTTTCGGTTGCCTAACTTCCCTTCTTTCGCTATTTTCCCTTGGCTGTCTTGAGCCTTCTTTTGAGCTTTCAAATCCGTCAAAATTTAACTTTTGTTTTATTGAAGAAACTGCTTCTCCAAAAATTCCGTAACTTTTACCGCCCTGATAGTTGTTTTTGTTAGAT
>CAZFPN010000012.1:5350-17359 GCA_964521015.1 uncultured Rickettsiales bacterium
AATTCTAGACATAAATTTAAATAAAATTAATTTGTAATAAAATGTATAATAAGTATAGAAAAATAAAAATCAAGCCTAATATTTTGCCAAGACTGCTTTTTATTCTAAACATCAAGAAAAAGATGGTTGCTACAAAAATTAAAAATGGTAAATCCATCTTTAAAATTGGCAAACTTAATGAGATTTTTTGACCTATAAAGTTACCAAAAAGTGAAGAAATTCCAAGCACCATTCCAATGATAAGCAAATTACTTCCAACTACATTCCCAATGACAACATTTGACTGCCTTTTGAAAGAAGCCATAACTGCTGTTGTAATTTCTGGCATACTCGTTCCTAGTGCCACTAAAACCCCTGCAATTACCTTCTGTTCTATTTCAAATAAAATAGCTGTTTTAATTACATACCCAAGCAATAATTCCGAAAAAAAGTAAAGTCCTAGCATTCCAATTATAAATAGAAAAATTGAAAGCTTAAAGCCGTGACATAGATATTCTTCTTGAACCCCTGTTTCAAATTCCTTCATTGTTAAAGTGCAGTATAAAAAAAATGCAGAACCACAGATTAAATAAATTGACAAAAAAACATTGATTTCGCCTTTTGAGAAAATAACTAAAATAAGGAATATCAAGAGAAAAACGAAGTGATACCTCATTGCGAAATAAACTCCCTTTTCTTGCTTACTATATCTTACAGTGCAGATAAAACTGGCAATTCCAATGCAAAGCAAAATGTTCGTAATTCCACTTCCAAGCAAAGACCCAACCGAAACATCGTTGTACCCATTTGCGATGCTAATCATTGAAACGAAGAAATCAGGTGATGCAGTTCCAATTGAAATTATGCTTGTTCCAAGCGCGAAAGACGAAATGTGTAATTTTTTTGCAATTCCAAAAGCTCCTCTTAAAAAAACTTCACCCGAAGCTATGATAAGCACTAAAAAAACCGCTATTAATAAAAAATTTATCATCCATTTTAAAACAATCAACAAAATTTATGACTTACTTTTTTAAATATTGCAAGTGTTTTTTGCAAGTTATATGCAAAAATTCGTAATAAGATTTTATACATATTTAATAATTTCCTTTGCTATAAAATCAATAAAAAGCTCATTTTCGCTTAAAGTTGGAAGTCTTTTGTATTCCAAAACTCCAAATTCCTTTGCAATATGAGAATATTCAACATCAAGCTCCACAAGTGTTTCTATGTGTTCCGAGACAAAAGAAATTGGCAACAAAACAACCTTTTTGCCTTTATAATTAGGCAAAACATCTTCCGCATATGGTTTTAACCATTCAAGCTTGCCAACCCTACTTTGAAAACATAAATCGTAATTTATTTCGGTTTTAAGTTCTTTTTTTAACTTATAAACAATTTCCATCATTGAGTTTTGAATTTGGTTATAGTATGGGTCTCCATTTTTAACATAGCTTAACGGAATGCCATGTGCAATAAAAATAAGTGTATTTCCTTCGCAAATTTCTTTTTTTGCATACTTTTTGATTATATCTAAATGAGCATTTATAAAGCCTTCATTTGCAAAAAAACAGCTGATATAGTGGGTTTTTATATTTTTAACAAATTTTTGCACTTCTTCAAAGGCAGATTTCGTCGTGGAAAAAGAATAATGCGGATAAAGTGGAAATACGATGATTTTATCTGGCTTGTAATCAATGATTTTAGTCATACTTTCGGAAATGAATGGATGCCAATACCTCATTCCTATAAAACACTTATACTCATTTCCATCATTCATTTTTTCTAACAAATTTTGAACTGCATTGACTTGATTTTTAGTGTTTTGCAAAAGAGGAGAGCCTCCATCATATTGCATTAATGAATAATTTTTAACAGAATTTTTCCATTTTAAATTGACGATTAAAAATTTAACCAAATCTCTCAAAGGTCTGTTGAGGGTAATAATATTTTTATCTGAAAAGAAATTATATAAGAAAGGCTTAACATCACTTGCTTTATTTGGTCCCCCTGTGTTTAAAAAAATTATTGCAATTTTCATATAATAGTATTATTATATTGAGTATTTATTTAAACCATAAATGAAAAACTCTTTATTTGCAAGAAAAATACAAGAAATAAAGAATAGTCAAGATTATAGAACTTTTACATACTTAACCAAAAACAGCCAAAAATTCCCGATTTTTCAACACAAAGGTCAAGATGTCATCAATTTCTGCGCTAATGATTATCTAGGAATGTCAATCAATTCAAGTGTTATTTCCAAAGTTTCGTGTTCAGTTGCGGAATTTGGCTGCGGTTCAGGTGGAACAAGAAATATATCTGGCAGTTCTTTAAGTCATTTAAAGCTTGAAAAAATGGTGAGCGAAATGCACAAATGCTCTTCTGCTTTGGTTTTCAACTCAGCTTATATGGCGAATTTAACTGCACTTTCTGTTTTAGGTAAGGTTCTGCCTAATATTTGCTTTCTTTCTGATGAAAAAAATCATTCTTCAATGATTAATGGCATAATTTCAAGTAAAGGCGAAAAGCACATTTTTAAACATAATGATATGATGCATTTAGAAGAAGTTCTTGCTTCAATTTCAAAAGAAAAGAATGTTGTTATAGCATTTGAATCAGTTTATTCAATGAATGGAAATGTGGCGAAAATTGAAGAAATAGTTAATCTCGCAAAAAAATACGATGCTATGACTTACATAGACGAGGTACATGCCGTTGGTCTTTATGGAAAAAATGGCTTTGGAATGCTTGAAGAGATAGGTCTTGAAGGAAAGGTTGATATAATAAATGGCACATTCGCAAAGGGTTATGGAATTATTGGTGGATATGTCGCTGGAAGTGAAGATGTTATTGACTGTATAAGAAGTTTGGGCTCTGGCTTTATTTTCACAACTTCAATGCCCTCCGCTTTTTGTGAAGGTGTTATGGAAAGCATTAAAATTGTCTCTGAAAATTTTGAACTTAGGGCTAAGTTTAAAGAAAATGTAACTTATTTGCGAAAATGTTTGGAAGAAAATAAAATTCCTTTTAATAAGAATGCAAGCCACATTACGACAATAATTATTGGAATAACGGAAAAATGTAAATCTATTGCTCAAAATCTCCTTAAAAATTACGGTTATTATATTCAGCCAATTAACTACCCAACTGTAAGCAAGGGAGAAGATGTTTTAAGAATAACGGTTACGCCTTTTCATTCTCATCTGCAAATTGAAGGTCTTGCTAATGCTTTAAAATTGGAATTAGAAAAGTATGAAAACGATTAAAATAGCAACAAGAAAAACACCTTTGGCTTTAAAACAGACGGAAATTTTTATCCAAGAATTTAGCAAAAAATTCCCTGAAATTAAATGCGAAGTAATTGAATTTACAACAACGGGAGACAAAAAACTTTCATCACTTTTAACCGAAAGTGAAAATTTCTTCACTAAAGAATTGGAAAATTCTTTAATTCAAAAAAAAGTAGACTGTGCCGTCCATTCTCTCAAAGATACAGCCGTGATAAGACCTTTTGAAATTCAACAATTGGCATTTTTAAAACGAGGCGATGTAAGAGATTTAATCATTATTTCTAAAGATTTCATTGAAAATATAAAGCAAAAAAAAGAAATGATTTTTGCATCCTGCTCGCCTAGAAGAAGTTTGATTTTAACACAATTTCTTAGAACGGCATTAAATTTGGAGGACAATTTTGCAATAACGATTGCCCCAATTAGGGGAGGTGTGGAAACAAGGTTAAAAAAAGTCGGCAAAGAATTTGATGGAACAGCTCTTGCAAAATGCGGTCTTGATAGGCTGAATTTGACCTCCGATATAGAAAGGCAATTTTTTGTTATAACGGTTCCCGTTTCTGCATTCGCTTCTGCCCCAGGTCAGGGGTGCATTGTGATTGAAGGTTTAAAAGGAAGTAAATTTGAAAATGAAATAAAATCTTTAAATCACAAAGAAACAGAGCTTCAGGTAAGCAAAGAACGCGATATATTGAAAAAATTTGGAGGTGGTTGTCATCAACAATTTGGGGTAACTGATTTAAGCTCAATTGGTTTTAAAAGTATTAATATTACTGGAAAAAATGCAAAAGGGGAAGATATTACAAAAAGAATTTTTCCCGAAGAAGAATTATTTTTAGGACAAAATCCTTTAGTTATTAGCTCACTAGGTTGTTTTTTTCACGAAAAAATATTTTTCACCTTGCCTAATTACGAAGGAGAAAAAATTTTTATTTCAAATGCAAAAGCCATCAACAACGAAAACACAATTGAATTTTTAAAAGGTAAAAAAGTTTATACATCTGGCTATTTTACATGGCAAAAACTTGCAAAAATGGGGATAATGGTTCAAGAATGTTTTGAGGGAAAAGGTTTTGAAAAAGGTTTTGATAGATGGATTTTTTTCACACACTTAAATTCTAAAACAGCTGAAGAGGAAGGTCTTAAAGTCGTAAGAACTTACAAAATTTCGCTAAAAAAAATTCCCGAAATAGGCAATGATGTTACTGGGTTTTTTTGGCACAGCTCTTGGCATTTTGAATTACTTGAACCCTTTTTAAAGGAAAGGTTGCAAATTTTACCATCTGGCAGTATGAAAGGTAAAACAAGCGATTTTCTTGCAATGAAAAATCTAAAAATACAAACTTTTGAATCAGATTATGAATTTAAGAAGAAATAGAATAAACTCAAAAACACGCAGTCTTTTAAGTGCGACAAACCTTAATTGGAATAAATTTATTCAGCCAATTTTTGTCTCTGAAAATTTAAAAGAGCCTCAAGAAACAATGAAATATGTTAACATTGAAACGAAAGATAGCATCTTAAAATCGCTTGAAAATGATTTAAAAAACGGAACTTCAAAATTTTTATTATTTGGAATGCCAGAAAACAAAGGGGCAGACTTCAATGCGATTGTTAATTCATTTAATTTTACACTGGAAATGATAAAGAAAATAAAACAAGAATTTAAAGACGATATTCTTCTTTTTGCAGATTTGTGCATCTGTTCATATTCTTCCTTTGGGCATTGCGGTTTAATGAATGCGGAAGAAACTAAAGTATTAAACGAAGAAACTTCTGATTTGCTTGCAAAAGTTGCAATTTTAATGGCGGAAAATGAAGTTGATGCAATTGCCCCTAGCGATATGATGGATGGAAGAGTTTTGAAAATAAGAAATGCTTTAAATAAAAATAATTTTTATGAAAAACTGATTATGAGCTACAGCACTAAATTTTCTTCCAGCCTTTATGGTCCTTTTAGGGAAACTTGCAATTCTTCCCCTAGCACAAAGTTAAAGGATAGGAAGACATATCAAATTGATTTTACAAATAAGATTGATGCCATCAAATCTTCCATAAGAGACGAATCTGAAGGGGCTGATATATTAATGATAAAGCCAGCAACATTTTACCTTGATTTAGCTAGAGAAATTAAAGAAAATTGCCTCCTACCTTTGGCATTTTACCATGTCAGTGGAGAATATGTTGCCCTTGAAATGTTGGCAGAAAAAGGTTTTTGCGAAAGAAGTCTTATTCATCTTGAATCTTGGAATGCGATGCAAAGAGCGGGGGGAGACATTATTATTTCTTATGCTTCAAGAAATGCAAAACAATGGATAACACAATTTTTAGAAATATGAAATTTATCAATGCAATCAATGGAACGAACACGGGAAGACCGCCATTATGGATGATGAGACAAGCGGGGAGATATCACCCTGATTATCAAAAAATTAGAAATGGGTTTTCATTTGAAGAAATATGCAAAAAGTCAAGCATATCAGCAGAAGTGGCTCTTTCCCCTGTTTTACGATTTAATTTTGATTGTGCAATACTCTTTTCTGATATACTTTTTATACTTGGTGTTTTTGGACAAAAAGTGAATTTTGAAAATGGCTCTCCTGAACTTTCTTTTTTAATTGAAAAAATTGAAGATTTTGCAAAGTATAACCAAAACAATGATGTGTGTGATTATATGTCGTTTCAAGCTCGTGCAATTGAAGAAACAAGAAAAATCATTCCGCAAAATGTTGCCTTGATGGGCTTTGTTGGAGGTTTTGCTACCATTTTTTCATTTGGAGCAAGGTTGCCATATTATGATGAGGATATTTTTGAAAAATTTTGTGAAAAATTCAAAGAAGCATTAACCAAAAATATTGAACTGCAAGCAAAAAGTGGTGCTAATGTTATTTCAATTTTTGATAGTAGCTTGAATAAAAAAATTCCCTTCAGTGGTTTTTACAAAAATTTCTTGAGCAAATTTATACTTGATTTGAAGGGAAAAATATCAATTCCAATTCTTTATTATGTTCCAAGTTTAACAAAAGAGCAGTTTGAGTTTTTCAAATCTTTAAATATTAATTGCATTGCAACAAATGAAGATGTAAGCCTGAATGAATTAATTAAAAATGCAGATGGCTGTTCAATTAATGGCAATTTTTACAACAAGTATTTAGAACTTGAAACAAAAGAATGTGAAAAGTTTATCAAAAATTATTTTGAAAATTTACAGCCAAATTCTTACTTCATAAACAGCATATCGCACGGAATAACACAAAAAGCATTGCCAGAAAATGTCAAATTATTTTCTGAATATAATAATTCATTTCATGTCTAAATTAAGCAACTTATTACAAAAGTACACATCAAACATACCAAGATACACAAGTTACCCTACAGTTCCAAACTGGAAAGTGCCACCAAATGAAGAAGAATGGGTTGCATCTCTTGATAAACATTCCAAGGAAAGCCCTTTTGCTCTTTACCTTCACATTCCTTTTTGCTTTAAGCTATGTTCTTTTTGTGCTTGCAATAAAATTATAACAAATAATGCCGAACTGGTAAAGCAAAATTTACACGCAATAATAAAAGAGCTTGAAATCTACAGATTAAAATTAAATAAGCCACAAATAAAAGTCACAAATCTTCATTTAGGGGGAGGAAGCCCAACCTATCTTGATGAATTTCAAATAAATTGGTTTTTAAGTGAAATTTTTAGTAAAATAGATTTCACAGAAAATGCTGAAATTTCAATAGAAGCCGACCCACGAAGCACAAATTATCAAAAACTTAAAACATTGAAAGCATTAGGATTTAATAGAATTAGTTTTGGTATTCAAGATTTTGATGAAAAAGTGCAAAAGTCAATAAACAGAATTCAACCCTTTGAAGATGTTAAAAAAGTTGTCTGCGAGTCTCGTGAAATTGGTATTTATGACATTAATTTTGACTTAATTTACGGTCTTCCTTATCAAAATGAAAAATCCATATCGCAAACATTTGAAAAAATCGCCATTTTGAAGCCAGAAAGAATTGCTTTTTATAATTATGCACACATTCCTTCAATGTTTCCCTCTCATAATGCTTTGGAAAAAATTGGTGTTTTAAATCACGAAGAAAGACACAAATTAATCGTCATTGCTAGAAAAATGATGCAAGAAAGTGGATATTTAGAAGTTGGAATGGACCACTTTTCCCTTCCTTCGAATATTCTTCACAAGTCTTCAATGCAAGGGACTTTAAAAAGAAATTTTATGGGCTATTCTAATAATTTTTCAAATGCTACGATAGCTATTGGGTATTCCGCAATTGGTGATACCACTGAATATTTCGTGCAGAATAGTAAAAATTTAGAAGATTATCAGAAAGCAATTTTAGAAAATAGACTTCCGATAAACAAAGGGCACACAATTACATCAGAGGAGGCAAAAATTAGAAATGCAATCGTCAACATTATGACTCAATTTTGGGCTTTTATGCCAACAAATAACCTAAATTCAAAATTTGAAATGCTAATTGAAGACGAAATGATTTTATTTAAAGAAGGTAAGATTATCGTAACCCCGCTTGGGCATTCTTTTTTAAGATTTATAGCTGGTGCTTTTGATGAAAGTATTGAAAAATTAATATGATAGGCAATTTTGATAAAACAAAGAAAAAATGTAAAATAATCGGAGCTGGGCTAAGCGGATTAACATTTGCATACTTTTTAAAAAAGAGCGGATTTGAAGTCAAATTACTTGAAAAAGAAGCGAGAGTTGGAGGATTAGCTCAAACTGTCAAAACAGAATTTGGGGAATATGAAGAAGCATGTCACATACTAAAAAGTTCGCAAGGATTAATTGAAATGCTTGAAGATTTGGAAGTTCCATATTCATTTATGCCAATTAAAAAAAAGTATATTCTTTATAAAAATAACTTAAAATCACTAAATTTAAAGCCTTTGGAATTATTAATCGCAATTTTTAAGGGCATATTTTTATTTAAAAAAACCTCATATTTTTCTTTAGAAGAATTTTGCAGTTATCATTTTGGTAAAAAAACCACCGAAAAAATGTTTAATGCCATCGCAAGAGGAACCTTTGGCATTGAAGTAAGTCAGCTTTCTTCCAAAACAATGTTTTTGGAATATCAAAACTCAAGAACAAAACTACCTTTTTTGCTTTATCAAATGACGAAAAAAAGAGGAAATTCCAACAAATTAATTTTAATTGAAGGAGGCATAAAAACCCTTTTAGGTAAATTATATAAATATCTTGCAAATGAAATAGAATTAAATCAAAATGTAGAAAATCTCGTTTTAAACCCAAATCAAAACACAATAATTGCAACTCCAGCCTATATTGCAGGAAAGTTGTTGAATGATGCAGACTTAACGGCAATAAAATATACAGATATTATTCAATCGTGGGGATTTTTTAATCAAGAAAAATTCAATTTAAAGCAAAAATGTATCGGCTTTTTAAATGCGGAAAAAAATGCAATGCTTTATGGAACATTGATGACAGGTTTTTATAAAAAACAAGACTTCTTTCTAACCACAAATTTTTATAATAAAGAAGCGAAAAACATTAACTCGGAACATATAAAAAATTTAGGATTTTCAACCGAAGATGCGGTCTTTCAGATTGCAAAATATAAAGAAAAGGCTCTTCCCATTTATGCTGAAAGTCTTTTTTCACATCTTGAAAAATTAAAAAAAAAGAATTATAATTGCCTAATTATAGGAAATTATTGCGGAGAAATTTCATTTTCTAAAATTGCAGATTTATATCGTAATTACTTATCTAATTTTGTATGAAACTTTGTGTAAAAATTTCTAAAAAATTGCTTTTTTCAATCTTAATGGTTGCCTTAATGTCAATTTCCCTTTCTTTCATTATGCTTATAATCAATTTTGGATTTTTTGAAGGATTTTTTGTAACTTGGATTAAGTTTATCATTATTAAAAGCATTCCTATATCAATTTTTTCACTTTTTGTTTTGCAAAAAATATTCGCAAGTTTTAAAGCTTGGGTGGGAAGAATTTTAATTGGCAGTGCGGTGGGGTTTATTACATCGTTCTTTATAACCCTTGTTAAAATTTCCCCAAATTCACTGGACTTCCTTTTGCTTTGGGGGAAAGCATTCATTTTAGGGTTTTTTATAGCAGGAGGACTTTCAGTTTTTTTTACAATTATACTGAAGAAAATTCTTCGAATTTAAGTTTTATTCCACAGTAACAGATTTAGCAAGACCGCGAGGCTTATCTACATCATTTCCTATCAACAGCGAAACTTTGTAGCTAATTAAGTGAATTGGCAATGCATAAAGAATTGGGGTGGTTATGTTGTGATATTCTTCAAAAATTGAAGTGTCAATGAAATAGCTTGCCTTTTCGTGCTTTACATTTGAAATTAGGGCAATCTCGGCTTCACGAGCAGAAACTTCTTCAAGCGAAGATGACATTTTTTCATTTAACAATTCCGCATTTGCAAGGGCGATGACAAGGGTTTCTTTATCTAGCATTGCAATTGGTCCGTGCTTTAGCTCCCCCGCAGGGAATGAAAGAATTGGAATATAGAAAAGCTCTTGTGTTTTAAGCGCGGCTTCAAGACAAATTCCATAAAGGTTGCTTCTGCCGAGGTAGATAATTTTAAGCCCTTTTTTGATTTCATTTGCAATTTTTTGACACAAAGCATCTATTTTTTCTTTTATTTTAGAGTTGTGAAGAAAGCTTTCAATTTTGTTTGGAATGAAGTGAAGTTTTTCTTGCACGATTTTCTTGATTTCGTCGCTATTTATCAGCCTTTTATCTGATGCGATTTTCAAAGTAAGAAGTGCAAGGGAAATTAACTGCGCCGTAAAGCTTTTTGTTGCTGCAACACCAATTTCAGGACCACAAAAGCATTCTATGTATCCATCCGCTAATTTTGCTATTTGGCTTTGTGTGACATTTACAATTGCCAACACTTTGGAAGATTTCACTCTATTTTCTTTAACATACTTCAAAGCCGAAAGAGTGTCAGCTGTCTCCCCAGATTGCGAAATGAATATATAAAGGACATCTTCAATGTTGAAATTAAATGGTTCATACCTAAATTCTGATGCAATATGACAGGAAACTTCAACCTTAGCATATTCCACAAGCCAATTTTTTGCCACCAGACTTGCATTATAAGAAGTTCCACAAGCGATGATTTTCACACTTTTAAAGCGAGAAAGTTCATCATAAAAATTTGGGAAGGAAATTTCGTTTGAAGGGGCATCGTAATGATTTATCAGGTTTGTTCTAATTGAACCAGCCTGTTCGTAAATTTCTTTTAGCATATAATGAGGGTAGTTTCCCTTTTCAACATCGTTTGCAGTGACAAGAATTTCTTCCTTTGGCTTGGTTATTTCTTCGCCTTCCGCATTGTAAATTTTCACCTCATTTGGGCTAGCGATGGTGATTTCGTTATCATCAAGATAGGTAACATGGCTTGCTATTCCCGCAATTGCGTATACATCACTTGCAATGAAGTTTTTGCCCGCCGAATAGCCAATCACCATTGGGTTTGAGCGTTTTACTCCGTAAATTCTTTTATCATTTTTAAAAATGGCAACAATAGCGAAAGAGCCGTGCAAGATTTTCAACATTTTCTTCAATGCTTCTAGCTTAGAAAAGCCTTTTTGCATTAAATCATAAAGGACAAACATGGCAACTTCTGTATCAGTCTGCGACTTAAAAACATAGCCTTTTTGCATTAAATCTTCTTTTAATTTCGCATAATTTTCAATAATTCCGTTATGCACAATTGCCACTTCTTCATTTCCATGAGGGTGAGCATTTACATCACTTGGAACACCGTGCGTCGCCCATCTTGTGTGCCCTATTCCTGTGAAAACTTCTTTTAAGTCTTCAACATTTTTTTCCAAAACTGCGACACGTCCTTTGAACTTTCTAAATTCAATGTTTTCACTTCCAACAAATGCTATTCCCGATGAATCATAGCCCCTATATTCAAGCCTTTTAAGACCAAGCATAATTTCGTTTAAAACAAAACCTTCACCAGAACAAGCAACAATTCCGCACATTTCCATAAAAATAACTTAGAACCTGCTTAAAGCCATTTTTTTTTAATGTCAAGTAAAATATGATTGACATTTTGCTGAAGAAATATCAACATTTTTCAATCAAATAAATGCACACTTACATTATACAAAACGACAAATCCAAAATTAAACACTTTCCCATTGGGAAATCGTTCTTTGGAAAATTTCTAGCGAAATAAAAGATTTAAAAATCGTAAAAGAAGAAAGTAAAAAGATACAATATTTATTGCTTGATGGAAAGTAAAAATTACATCTTTAGCCATTGCTTTTTTTGGAAAATTAGAAAATATCATTGGAAAAAAAGGAGAATATTTTATAAACACTTGAAAAAAACACTATGTTCAACTTGGAACACGAATAAGGTTATTAAAAGATTGGAGAAAAAAAGAAACATATGACATACTTGTTGAAATTTTAGATCTTTGAGGTAATGTTCTCAAAAATTTGAAACACCGATGTAATAAAATATAGTAAAAATTCTTAAAATCCCACTTTTGCAGCTTTAAATCAACTGCTTAATTATTCTAATTTCAAGTATTTTATTCAAATTGTAAAAAAATAAAAAAAATTTAATTTTTTGCTTGCTTTTTTAAAAATACCATATTATACATTTTATTATAAATAGCATTCCTCGGTAGCTCAGCGGTAGAGCAGTTGGCTGTTAACCAATTGGTCGCAAGTTCGATCC
>CAZFPN010000013.1:0-3541 GCA_964521015.1 uncultured Rickettsiales bacterium
TAATTGCCAAGTCTTACTTTTCCTTTACCTCCTTCCGCTAAAACCATAAGTTTGGTTAATATTTATCAAAGTAAAAGTTATCTTATTGTCTGTATTGTTTTTAATCCATTCCACTAAATATTTCTTTAATGCATTAACATCTCTTGCATCTTTTTTTGAAACTGCAGTAAATCCAAATATTTCATCAGAAAATACAAAACTTTCTCCATAATCTACAACAAAAATATCAATTGTTTGATTATTTGGAAAATCAAAAGATAAAACACAAATAACCTTTTCTGAAATAATCTTTTCCCCAAATTTATGCGGGGTAATATAAATATCTATCAATTTTTCTTGCTTTACTTTTTTGCGACTTTTCACAATTGCCTTTTTCCCCCCAACATATTCGTAGATAATTCCTGTAAATCTAAAATCTTTTAAATCTGGTTTAATTTTTGTATATTGAATAGTAATTTCTTTAGCTTCCCTTGAGTTTAAAGTTTGAAAACTGCTTTTTAGGTCTACCTCCAATATATACTTATTATCAATGATTAAACTTAATTTTTGTTATACAAATTGGATTTAAAGATTTATTAAAAAGTATTATCTCAATTCTTTTGCCGTAAAATAAAGATTCTCCAATTACATAACTTGTGTGTCAAGTGATTTTAGTAAAAAACTGTATATACAAAACATACATTGCAATGAGAGCGGTTATTATGTTTCCAATATTTGCAAGCAATTGAATGGTGTCAGGCATAATTTACTCCCCTACCATCTTCCTCGCATCCATAATCGCCTCCCAATCGCTCATTTTCACCTTTCCTTCACCGCCTTCCGCAGTTAAAACCCCAAGCTCAGTAGCACTTTCTTTTAAAGTCGTACCTTTTTTATGAGCGTTTTTTGCAATTTTCGCTGCAGTTTCGTATCCCACAAAAGGGTTTAAAGCCGTTACAAGCATTAGAGACTGATCCAAGAGTTGCTTAATTCTGCTTTCGTTTGCCACAATTCCAACAAGGCAGTTATCAACAAAGCTTTCAATTCCTTCGCTCAAAATGTTGATGCTTTCAATGACATTCTTGATTATCATAGGTCTAAAAACATTAAGCTGGAAGTGTCCGTTCATTCCACCAACTGTAATTGCAACATTGTTTCCCATAACTTGCCCTGCTATCATCGTTAAAGCCTCGCATTGAGTAGGGTTCACCTTGCCCGGCATAATTGAAGACCCCGGCTCGTTTTCAGGCAAGCTAATTTCCCCAAGACCAGAACGAGGACCAGAGGCCAAAAACCTGATGTCATTTGCTATTTTCATTAAAGCAACCGCCAAAGTGTTTAAACTTCCGTGCAAATCAACAAGCTCATCGTTTGTGGAAAGTGCCTTAAATTTGTTGAAAGCTGTGTAAAATTCGCCGACTAAAATCTCTTTTTCTTCTTCGCCCCTTGCATCAATCACGGCAACACCATCGTCAATAAAGCAGGATTCGCTGAAGTCTTCAAGCTCTCTATCTAGCTCTAAAATTCTTTCAACCATCGCTTTGCTTTCTGTGATTTCCGTTAATTTGCTTGCAAAATTCGCAGGGAATTCGGGGTGGCAGTTAAGACCTGTTCCAACCGCAGTTCCCCCTTGTGCCAAGCCAAAAATTCCAATTGATTTTTCGTAAATGGAAGAAATTATATCGCCAATTTGGTAAAAATAAGCGGAAAATTCTTGCCCCAAGGTTACAGGGGTTGCGTCTTGCGTGTGAGTTCTTCCAATTTTGATGATGTCTTCAAATTCTTGCATTTTTTCAAAAAGGCTTTCGGCAAGCTTGAAAAGGGCAGGAAATAGCTTTTCAAAAAGTGAAGTAGCAGTTGAAATGTGCATTGCGGTAGGGAAGGTGTCATTAGAAGATTGCCCTAAATTGACGTGGTCGTTCGGGTGCACTGGGCTTTTCCCACCTTTCTTGCCTGTTTCTTTTTCGTTTGCAACGGAAGCGATGACTTCATTCACATTCATATTCGTCTGCGTGCCAGAGCCTGTTTGCCACACAACAAGAGGAAATTCGTTTTGATAAAACCAGTCAAATTCGCTTAAGATTTTATCAACAGCCCAGATAATTTTATCAGCAATTTCGGGAGAATATTTTTTATATTCCGTATCATTTGGATATTTCTTCACAATTTCCTTATTTGTAATTGCCGCCCCTTTTTTGATTAAAAGCATCGCCTTTATAACCTCTTTTGGCATTCTGTGAGTGTTCACACAAATAGGAAAATTTTGGATTGACCTTTGAGTTTGTGCCCCATAATATTTATTAGCAGGAACTTTAACTTCCCCCATTGTGTCTGTTTCTATTCTAAATTCTGTTGTCATAGCGAGATAAATTTTTACATTATTAATAAAGATAAAACCGATTAAAAGTCAATATATTTTTGCAAAGTGAAATTCGTCTTTTAAGCTTGTTTCAATATCTTTTTCTGAAATGTAAATATCAAAACCATCTTCCATACAAACCCTTGCACCTTCCTTTACAAGTGTAAAATCTTTCACCTTTCTTTTAAATGTTTTGTAAATTAAAGCATTTATTCTTGAATTTCCCCCATAATTACAGATAAAAATCTGCTTTCCACTGCCTTTAAAATCAATTTCTGCAAGCCCAAGCCGTTCAATGTTTAAGTCATCAAAGCCAAAACCAAGAAAGTATATATGAGTTGCCTCGTTGATTTTCTTTTTATAATCTTCCTTTGTATTCTTTTCATCTTTTCCATTTCTTCCGTCCATAAATTTAATGCCTTCTTGAATGTTTCCGTAAATATGGGTGATGATTTCTTTTTTTACTTCTCTGTTAGGTTCTTTTTTGTTGATAAAATCTATTGTTTGCTCTAAAAGTAAGTCGTAATTAAAGGTTAGGATTTTTACCTTTTCATTAAAGCCCTCAATTCCAATTTTGTTATAGATAATGTCGTAAAAATAGCAATTTGTTAAATCTTCAGGTATGTAGCACATAGAAAGGATGAGCTTAACTTTTGCTTTTATAAAATCTATCATTTGAGTTAAATCATTCTCCGTTGCCTCTTTGTTGTATTTTTGTTTAAAATAATTTTTATAAAAGACTTCAAAATCTTTTTCAAGAAAGTAGTCAATGCTTTTGGTGGGGTGAGATGAGAGGATTATGCTTAAATCAGTATTTCTAGAATGTATATTATGGAAGCCATCATTTCTAGAACGTGTATTATGGAGGTTAGGATTTATTTTCAAATAATCAATCCATGCTATAAAAATGCTATTTAATTGTGCTTTTTTTATGTTCAAACTATCATAATACTTTTTTTTATCTTTTTCATTCATTTGATAAATCTTATCTCTATTTCTACAATTGATTTTTTCAAAATTAATTTTTTTACTATTTTCTTCATCATCGTTTTCAATCGTTTCCAATAAATTGCTTTTGTTTTTTATTTCTTGCATTACAATATCTCCAACCCACATCCTATCAGTAGTCTGAGGTAAGAGTATTTTCTTCAGGGAAATATGATGGTGCAGATTTTGGATGCGTCAGGATCCAACCTAATGGTG
>CAZFPN010000013.1:3551-16946 GCA_964521015.1 uncultured Rickettsiales bacterium
CTCCAACCCACATCCTACTACCGCCTGAATATTTAAAACTATCAAGAGTATTGTTATTAAAGCATTTTATTAGTTCATCAATATCATATTTAAGATGTAATTTAGCTAATCTTTCAAGCAATTCGGCACCAGTGGGAAACCTTAAGAAGTCAGGCATTTTGCTATCACTAAACCCAACACTCGCCCCAGCCCCAATGATGAATAAATAACGATTTTCCTTATTTTCCTTTGATTTTGTATCATTTTCCATAACAATAATAACGATTATAAAAAAAGATATAATCTTCAAATTGCAACTTTCAAGGTCTTTTAGCTATATTAACACATTCAAACCATAACATCAACCAAATGAAGGACGATTGACTTCTGCCCATTCCATTCGTTCAATTCCACTTCCGCCATTACATCAATTTTTTTACCATAAAGCTTTGCAAGATTGCCCAAAACTCCAAGCTTATTAGCCTTAAAAAACATCGCTTTTAATGTTTTGTTTGAAAGTTCATCCTTTAAAATAAAAGAAATATGTTCGTTTTTTAGAACATCGCACTTCACAACCGCAACATTTTTGATGCAAAACAGAGGTTTAGGGTTGGCATTTCCAAATGGAGCGAGTTTTTTGACTTCGTGAAAAAGTTCTTCGTTAATCGCATTTAAGCTGACTGCGGCGGAAGCATAAAGTGTTTTTTGAAAGTCCGTCTTTTCTTCTTGCATCGTTTTTATGAAGAATTTTTGAAGTTCATCATATTTTTCTGCCAAAACGGAAAGCCCCCCCGCATTTGCATGCCCGCCCCCTGCAATTAAAAGACCATTTTTGTGAGCCTTGTGAATAAGCCCGCCGACATCAAAGCCTGCAACTGAACGAAGGGAAGATTTTAAATATCCTTCAAGGCGTGAAAACACTGCAACAGGCTTGCTGTATCTTTCTTTTAGACGCGATGCTAAAATTCCTATAATTCCTTGATGAAAATAGGCATCTTCCACACAAATAATTGGGTTTTCAAAGGCTTTCGTGCTTTCAACTTTTGTAATTGCGATATTTAAGTATTCCTCTTCCATTTCCCTTCTTTTTGCATTTAATTCATGCAATTCGTTTGCGATTTTTAAAGCTTCTTCCTCACTTTCCGTGCTAAGCAGTGTTGCCCCAAGCATTGAAGAACCAATTCTTCCCCCTGCATTAATTCGTGGACCTAAAACAAACCCAAGTGTAAATTCGGAAATTTCCGTCTCACTGCCCGCAATTGAAAGAAGGGTTTTAATGCCAATGTTTGTTTTTGCTTTAATAACTTCAATCCCTGTCTTCACAAAGGCTCTATTTAAGCCGATTAAAGGCATTACATCGCACACACTTCCAAGTGCCACTAAATCAAGAAGTGAAAGCAGGCTAGGCTCTTTTTTGTTCTTGTAAAATCCGTTTTTACGAAGAGTCATGTTAAGTGCAACAACAACCATAAAACTGACACCAGCACCGCATAAGTATGTTAATGGGGAAGTTTCGTCAAAGCGATTTGGGTTGATGATGGCAATGCTTTCTGGCTTTTCTTTTACACCTAAGTGGTGGTCTATCACGATTATTTCAAGCCCCGCTTCATTTGCTTTTAAAAGGGGTTCAAATGCGACAGTTCCGCAATCTACTGTAATCACTAAATCTGCACCCTTTTTCCTTAATTCCAAAAGTGCGTTTGTGTTAGGACCGTACCCCTCTTTTACCCTATCTGGAATATAAATTTGACATTTTACACCAATTTCCGCAAAAAACTTTTTGAAGATGGCACAGCTTGTTGCTCCATCAACATCGTAATCACCAAAAATGACTATATTCTGACTTTCGTTAATCGCCTTCACAATTCGTAAAACTGCTGGCTCAACATCTAAAAAGCTTTCAAACGGGTTTGGCATTAAGTTTTTTACACTTGGATTGAGAAAATTCCGCACATCTTCAATTTGCATTCCGCTTGAAGCTAAAATAGAAGATACAGCAAAAGAAAGTCCAAGAGTTTGCGAAAAAAACATTGCTTTTGAGTTTTCCACTTCCAAAACTTGCCACTTGTTATTAAAAATTGACTGCATAAATTAAAAATGTATAACTTTCATCTTCTGCCTCTGTAAGCCGTTTCTCTTTCTTTTTGAACGGTGACAAAAGTTTGCCAAAAATTTGAGTTGCCAGTCGCCTGCATTTTTTGAGCTACTTGAATAATCATATCTTGCCTTGAACCTAAAACCATTTTTTGCCATTTACCAATTGCTTTTGGAAGATAAATTTTGAATTCCTGCTCTTGCTTTTGTTCTTTTGTTTTTATTACTTGTTCCACTTCAACCTTTTCGGCCTCTCTTTCTTTTTCTTCGTCCCTTAATTTTTCATCTTCCCTGTCTGTCTTTGGTTGTTCTTTAGGGGCATCTTTCAAACTTATTAATTGTGCTAATTTTTTTGCAATTTTATAAATTATGTAATATCTTAAAAAGTAAAGAAATGCCTTGAAAATTCCATAAACTGCAATGACGAAAATAATTCCTTCAAACAAAGCACCAAGAATGCTTTCCGATGTAAAGTAAGAAGATAAAATGCTTGCTAAAAGTTCCATATTTTTTATATTTTTGAAGAAATTTCACTTTGCACTAAATTGATTAAATTTTCAATTTTTGCTGATATTTCAAGATTTGTAGCAAAATCAGATTCTAGCACTTTCATTTCTTTTAAAATGGAAAATGCCTTTTCAAAATTCCCTAATTTAACTTCTTTTTCAATTGATAATAATTTTGCATCTTCTGGGTTTTTTGAGTCTAAAATCGCAAAATATTTGGCACAAAAACCAAGAAAGCTGTTTAAAAAACCACCTCTACTTGAAATTTCTTTAGATTTTACTATTTTAACATAATCGTTAAATTGATTAAAGATTTCGTCCCTTGAAATGATTTTATTAATTTCCTTTAAATCATTCAATTCGGAATTTATTTTAGAAAATTTCACTGAAAGATTTTTCAACTTTTCTAAATCGTTATTTATTTCACCACCAAATTGCAACTTTTTTTGTATTTCCATAAGTAAAAGCAACATTTGAGAAAATTCATCTTTTATAACAATTTGAGAATGTTCAATTTTCATTTGAGAGGCTTCAGTTTTTTTGCTTTCCTCAATTTCGGCTTTGACTTCTTCTTTTAATACCTGTATATCTTCCTTTAAATCAGTTAAGTCAACGGTTTCTTTTTGTGATTTTTTATAAAAATAAAAGCCAATGAAGGCTGTTAAAATCAAAGCTAAAATGGAAGATATAACCAATATGATTTTTATTTTTTTTGTCATAAATCTTTAAAATTTTTGTTTATTAAAATGAAACCCTCTTTCAAATTTACCTCTTTCACGACTTCAGGGTTTTTGGGTAAGTATTCTTCTAACTTTTCGTTTCCTTCTAAATTTAGCTTAACTTCAAGCAATGCACCGCTTCCAAAATCAACGACATCAGTTACTTTGCCATATTCCACAGAATTACCTTCTATCAAAACACGTAAGCCGATTAAATCAAAAACAAAATGAGTTTCTTGGTTGCCATCACTCAATTCTTCAAGAGCACTTCGTTCAACAAAAATCGTTTTTTTAATTAGTTGAGTGGCATCTTCAATTTTTTCAATTCCGTTAAATTTAAGAATTGTAACATCTTTTTTCCTGCCTGTTTTTCTTGCATTAATTTTTATAAAATTGTCTTCATTTTCTTTTAAAAAAATTCCCGCATTTAAAAAATGTTCTACATTTTGAAAAAAACATTCAAGCTCAAGTTCACCTTTTAAGCCGTGTGTTCCTTTAATTTTTCCAAATTCAATATATTTATTCACTTGATTTTAAAATAATTTTTATTTAGCATAAAACAATTATTTTTTATTTTCAAGTATGTTTTCAGGAATTATAGAAGCGACAGGTTTTGTTAAAGAAGTTTTAAAGCACGAGGAAGGTAAAAAAATCATCATTTCTTCAACGATAAGCCAAGCAAACTTTAAAATGGGAGATAGCATTGCAGTTTCTGGTTGTTGCTTAACATTAACCGCACTAAATGGAAGGGAGATGGAATTTTATATTTCTGCCGATACATTAAAAAAAACAACACTTACAATGCTTTCTGCTGGGTCTTCCGTGAACCTTGAACCTTCCCTTAAAGTGGGGGATAGAATGGGCGGACACATTGTTTCGGGGCATGTTGACGAAACAGCAAGAATTATTGGCATTGAAAACATGGGAGCCGATAGAAGAATTAAGGTTGAAATTTCAAATTACGGAAAAAATTTAGTTGTGCAAAGGGGGAGCATCGCAATTGATGGAGTTTCGTTAACCGTTGCATATGCGATGGGAAATGTCGTTTCGCTAAATATCATTCCTCACACTTGGGAACACACAACATTGAAGCATTTAAACCCAACAACCAATTTTCTTGTAAATGTTGAATACGATAATATTGCAAAACATGTCTATAAAATCGTAAAAAGTTTAATAGCAAGGTGATTTTGTGTTTTGGCACTGCCTAAATTTTAATAGACATATATATTTTCCACCTTACTCTTTATCAAATTAATAAAAAGCATATGAATTGTCCTAAATGCTATGAAGTAAATTTTGTTAAGTGTGGTAAACAAAAAGGAATGCAAAGATATAAGTGTAAATCTTGTAATAAAGTATTTCAAGATAAAAAAGAGAAATATTCAAATGAATTTAAATTAAGATGTATTGAAATGTATGTAAATAATGTTGGAATAAGAAAGATTGCTAAATTACAAAAGATAAATCATGTAATTATAATTCATTGGATAAAAAAGATGTCACAATATATAAAAATAAAAGAATTACTTTTACAAAAAACTGAGAATATAACAAAAGAAGATATAGAAATAGTTGAAGTAGATGAACTTTGCACTTACATCAAAAAAAACCTAAATTTAATAAAGAAACAAGAAGATGGTATGGAGGAAAATGGGTTTGGATATGGCTTGCTGTTGATAGGGGGAAAAACAAAATTATTGATTTTACGATAGGTAGTAGAAGTTTTTCTACTTATCTTAAAATGGCATTAAGGTTAAATGAAAGATATAAAATTAATCATTTATGTAGTGATGGATACAGAGCTTATTCTAAATTCAATTTTGCAAACAATCATCATACAACTAAATCAGAGACTTGTCTTGTTGAAGCAAAGAATTCAAGTTTAAGAGACAATCTTGCAAGACTTAACAGACAAACAAAGAGATATTCTAAAAGTGCAACGATGCTTTATAATACAGTTTTATTATTTGTTTATAAGGATTTATTGGGTATCAACTAATATTACCAGTGCCAGAAAGTTTTTTTCGTTGCAATATATCATCAACACCTTTGTTTTGAATAAACTGCAAATAATATTTATCAAAATCTTCAAAATTTTGTTTCAATTCATCATTATTATTTATTTTCTCAAGATATTCATTGATTTTAATCAGTAAGTCTTGAGGTTTAATTTTACTATCTTCTTTTTTCATACACTCTTTTTCAATAAAAATAATATAAATAAAACTGCTATAATTTACAAGCCTTTTTTAGATAAAACTTTAGAGATTGCTTAACAACTTCAAGGATGTAGGGGGGATGGGAAATAAAAAAACTCCCTTATTTTCCTTGACATTTCCTCAAATCCCTTTTCTTTTCTTGGAAATATTATCCAAATTATGCCTATACCAAACTGGGAAAAGTTAATGCTTCCTATTTTAAAATTAATGCAACAAGAAAAAGATTGCAAAAGAACCGAAATGTTTGAAATGCTAAAACCTCAATTCACGAAAGAAGAGTTAGAAGAAACCGTCGCATCAGGAGAAAAAAACAAATTATTTGACTTTCAAAAACAACTCAAACAAAATCGGTTTTTATTTTACTGCAATATGGTTTTAAAAAATTAACAATGAGAGGGGTGGAAGGCGATGCAATGGATTAAATTTGCCATCAAAAAAAACCTAAATTTAATAAAGAAACAAGAAGATGGTATGGAGGAAAATGGGTTTGGATATGGCTTGCTGTTGATAGGGGGAAAAACAAAATTATTGATTTTACGATAGGTAGTAGAAGTTTTTCTACTTATCTTAAAATGGCATTAAGGTTAAATGAAAGATATAAAATTAATCATTTATGTAGTGATGGATACAGAGCTTATTCTAAATTCAATTTTGCAAACAATCATCATACAACTAAATCAGAGACTTGTCTTGTTGAAGCAAAGAATTCAAGTTTAAGAGACAATCTTGCAAGACTTAACAGACAAACAAAGAGATATTCTAAAAGTGCAACGATGCTTTATAATACAGTTTTATTATTTGTTTATAAGGATTTATTGGGTATCAACTAATATTACCAGTGCCAGAAAGTTTTTTTCGTTGCAATATATCATCAACACCTTTGTTTTGAATAAACTGCAAATAATATTTATCAAAATCTTCAAAATTTTGTTTCAATTCATCATTATTATTTATTTTCTCAAGATATTCATTGATTTTAATCAGTAAGTCTTGAGGTTTAATTTTACTATCTTCTTTTTTCATACACTCTTTTTCAATAAAAATAATATAAATAAAACTGCTATAATTTACAAGCCTTTTTTAGATAAAACTTTAGAGATTGCTTAACAACTTCAAGGATGTAGGGGGGATGGGAAATAAAAAAACTCCCTTATTTTCCTTGACATTTCCTCAAATCCCTTTTCTTTTCTTGGAAATATTATCCAAATTATGCCTATACCAAACTGGGAAAAGTTAATGCTTCCTATTTTAAAATTAATGCAACAAGAAAAAGATTGCAAAAGAACCGAAATGTTTGAAATGCTAAAACCTCAATTCACGAAAGAAGAGTTAGAAGAAACCGTCGCATCAGGAGAAAAAAACAAATTATTTGACTTTCAAAAACAACTCAAACAAAATCGGTTTTTATTTTACTGCAATATGGTTTTAAAAAATTAACAATGAGAGGGGTGGAAGGCGATGCAATGGATTAAATTTGCCATCAAAAAAACCCGCAGAAAGGTTTGGATTTAAGTAGAAAGTTGCTTACAAAAACAATTTGTCAAAAAAGGCTTCAATGAATAACCAAAAAGGAAAATTTTGACGAAAATGGTGTGCAAAAAGAAAAGCTTTCGAATTTTATCACAAATACCACTTCATTAAAATAATTTCCAATAAAGTATATTGACTTGAAATTAAAAATAAGCCACAATTTATTATGTATTTTTTATTTTATGAGCAACTCAAACGACGATTTTACAGAAATATCAACCAAAAAACAAGAATATTTCAAGCGATATATAGTTTATTTTTATAGAAATATAGCATTATTTTTCGCTTTCTCTGGGCTGGTATCATTTATTTTCTCTCAAGAGCCGTTAATTTTACTCGCTACCAATCCAATCAGCTTTATAATTTTTGTTATACTTCCTTTCATTGCTATAGTTTTTCTTAGTTTCAAAGTTGTAGTAATTCCTTTCAGTAAAGCTCATAAAATTTTTTATCTACTTTCTAGTTTTATAGGTATATTGAATTTTATACTTCTTTACAGCTGGTGGAGTCGAAGCAACATTCATATATTTGCCACTAAATACCTTTTTATAACCTCTTTTATGTTTTTGATATCAGCATTTTATGGTCAAAAAACAAGGAAAGATATTTTAAATGTTAGCACTCTGCTTGTAATGTTTCTGTTTTCTATCTTGACCGCACTTGCTACGGAATCAGTTTTTGATAAATCTATTTTAGAGCTTCAAATTTCAATTTCCACTTCAATAATTTACTTTTCTATGCAATTTGGATTGATAATTTTCAACATAAAAAAAATCACAAATATGTATTACAATCTTGAAAACTTAGAGGTCGTTGAGAGTTTGAATTTTAAGGCTAATGATAAAAATAATAATGAAAAAGAAGTGATTTGGGATGATTTACTTTCTCAAAAAATTGCCATATTAGCCGTGTTAATAACGTTTATAAATTTCTTGAATTTATTTTTTTTAGGCAAAAAATATTCTTTTGAAAAAGAAAGTAAAAGATTGAGAGTTTTTTTTAAAATATAAATTTCAAAAAAAACACTTGTAATTTATTTTTTTTAGTTTAAATATTATATGTAAATTTTATTATGTTTTATGAGAGATTTTGAAAGAATGTCATCTTTTTCCTCTTCAAGAGCGCAAGTTACGAATGAAGGGTTGAGAAATTATATGATTTATGTCTATAGAAATATGTCTATAGCACTTGGGTTTTCTGGATTGGTTGCATTTCTGCTTTCACAAAGTCATAGCTTAATGGCTGTGCTTCATGGTTCACCTCTTGGAATTATTGTTGCACTTGCTCCAATTGGAATTGCATTCTTTTTTGGTTTTAAAATTAACACAATGCCATTTCAAACAGCACAAACCTTGTTTTATGTTTTTGCAGGATTGATGGGGGCAAGCCTTTCTTCCGTTTTTTTAATTTACACGGGTGAAAGTGTGGCAAAAACATTCTTCATTACATCTTCTGTTTTTCTTGCTCTTTCAATTTATGGACAAACCACAAAGGCAGATTTAACGAAAGTAGGAAGTTTGATGATGATGGGTCTAATTGGAATTATAATTGCCTCAATTGTTAACATATTCTTAAAAAGTTCTGGCTTAAGCTTTGTTTTATCAATTTTATCTGTTGTCGTTTTTGTTGGTCTGACAGCATATGATACTCAAAAAATCAAAGAAATGTATTACAATCTTGAAAGTGCAAATATGAGTGTTGATATGGCAAAAAAGATAGCACTTATGGCATCTTTAACCCTTTATATGGATTTTGTCAATCTTTTCCTTGCACTTTTACGTTTCTTTGGTGATAGAAGAGATTAATTTTTATGAACTTACTTTTAACTCAAACGGCAAAAGAAAGAATACTTGAGACAAAAAAACCCCAAGAGTTTGTAAGAATTTCACTTATTTCTGGTGGTTGCCATGGTTTTTCTTACAAATTTCAATTTGATGCAAATTTAGAAGAAGATGACCTCACCATAAAAAATGAAGACGGGGCAATTCTTGTGGCAATTAAAAAGAAATTTGCTGAAAAAATTCAGGACTTACAACTTGATTTTAAAAAAACCATTAGTGCTTCTTATTTTGTAATTGAAAGCCCAAATTTTGAAACGAAATGCGGTTGCGGAACTTCCTTTAGCTTAAAATCTTAAAAGAATATGATTTACGACATTGCAATTATAGGGGCTGGCCCTTCTGGTCTTTTTGTGCCTTTTATCGCTGGAATGAAAAAGCTTTCCTGTGTAATTTTTGAAGCATTGGATTTTATCGGTGGTCAATGCACCGCTCTTTACCCTGAAAAGCCGATTTACGACATTCCTTCTCAACCTAATATTACTGCCAAAGAATTAATTTCAAATTTAGAATTGCAATTTTCAAGATTTTCCCCTAAAATCAATTTAGGCGAATCTATTCTTAATTACACAAAAGAAGGCGATATTTTTACCTTAAACACAAGCAAGCAAAGGTCTTTTAAAGCTCGCTCTATCGTGATTGCCACTGGCGGAGGAAAGTTCACCCCAAATCGTCCTCCTCTTGAAAATATAGAAAAATTTGAAGAAAAATCTGTTTTTTATGCAGTGCCAAACAAATCAATTTTCGCAGGCAAAAAAGTGGCGATAGCAGGAGGCGGAGACAGTGCAGTTGACTGGGCAATTTCATTGAGTGAGGTAGCGGAAAAAGTCTTTTTTATTCACAGAAGAGATAAATTCAAAGCCTCACCCGAAAGCATTGCTATTCTTGAAGAAATTGCACTTACTGGAAAGTTGGAATTTGTAATACCCTATCAGCTGAAAGCCTTAAAAGGTCATGACGGAAAACTTGAAGAGGTTATTCTTTCTAACTTACAAAATGAAGAAAAATCTTTAAGAGCAGACTTCCTTCTACCATTTTTTGGTCTTGCAACAGATTCTTCATTAATTGATGTTTTTGCTCTTGAAAAACTTGATGGTCTTATTAAGGTTTCTCAAAGCAATATGAAAACAAGTAAAGAAGGTATTTATGCAGTTGGCGATATTGCAAATTACGAAGGCAAGTTAAAGCTAATACTTTCAGCATTTGCGGAAGTTGCTTCGGCTGTTTATGACATTAAAAAATATCTTTCTCCAAACGAACCTCAGCATTTTCAACACTCTACATCATTTTTCGCAAAATAAAAACTGCTTACATAAAAAATAAAAATAATTTACAAATTATTAATATATTTATTTTTATGTTTAAAAATCAATTCACAAAAACTATGTGCTTTAATGCATCAGGCGAAGGTAATGTTTCGTCTAGCAAATCTTCTTTAGGCGACCAAAAATTAGCTGAAACGAAAAAAATTATTAAGAGCAATTTGAAAAAGGCAATAGTCGGTCTTTCTAATGTCGACAATGCAAGTGATGCAAATAAGCCTATTTCAACTGCAACACAAACTGCTTTGGATGGAAAAGAAAATCTTTCCAATAAAAATCAAATAGGTGGTTATGCAGGGCTTGATATAAATGGTTTTTTAGATAGATTTCAAGTTAATATAAACGACTTATTAATTGCAGGAAATGGTATTATTTTAAGTAGTGATGCCGATAGTAGAATAACTATAGCCTTACAAAATAATAGTAGTATTGGAAATAATAATGATGGCGGAAGTGCAGAAATTGGATTTATTCAATCTTACTTCGGAACAACTGCTCCTAATGGATATTTAATGCTTGATGGAAATCAATACACAAAAGCAAATTATCTTGATTTGTGGAATTTTGCAATTACAAACAATTTAGTTACAACAAATGTGCTAGAAAAAGGAAAGTTTTATCATACTGATAGCAATGCTACTGCATTTAATATCCCTGATTTTAGAGGTTACTTCCTAAGAGGTTTAGGTGGCATAGACCCCGATGTAACAACGAGAACTTTGGGGAGTGTTCAGAATGACATTTTTGCCAGTCACTCGCATGAAATTCCAGTAGATGCTTTTGGCACATCGGATGTGCAGAGTTTATTTCAAACTGGTGGCAATGATGAAGGCTTCCCTATTGATCCAGTCAATAAAATGTATACAAATACAACAGGTGCAGAAGAAACAAGACCTAAAAACATTGCAGTAAATTTTATTATAAGAGCAGTAAATACGACACAGGTTCAAGTTGGTGGATTAACTTACAAAGGGGTTTGGGATGCTTTAATGAATATTCCAAGCTTACCAAATGCAAATGCTATAAGTGGCGATTATTACAAAGTTTCTGTCAACGGAAGTGCAAATGTTAGCGGAATTACTGATTGGCAAGTTGGTGACTGGATTATTTACAATGGAATAAATTATGAAAAGATAGATAACACAGATAGCATTTCTTCTGTAAATGGAAAGGTTGGAGCGGTTGATATCACAAAATCTGATGTCGGCCTTGGGAATGTCAACAATACAAGTGATTTAAACAAACCTATTTCAACTGCAACACAAACTGCTTTGGATGGAAAAGAAAACACTATAACAGCAGGAACAACTTCTCAATATTATAGAGGGGATAAAGCTTGGGCTACTTTAGATAAAACAGCAGTAGGTCTTTCTAATGTGCAGAACATTGACACGACGAATGCTGCTAATATAACAAGTGGAACTTTAAGTGATTTAATGCTTTCAAGTAATGTTACTTTGCAAGGAAATGTCTTTAATCAACCTAATGGCTTAATAAAGCTAACAAGTAACGGTCAGTATCCTGCACTTAATGGAAGTTTGATTACAAGTATTAGCGGAGCAAACATTATTAACTCTGGTAAGACAGAATGGCAAAGTACAACCCTTCCCGCAAACCCATTTACGAACATGTTTGACGGAACAGCGGGTGCAATAGATTTAACCCCACATTTTGCAAATGCTATTGCTTTCAATAAATCTTCTACCAATAAATTAATGGATGTCTATCTTGATAATGGTGTTTATTATTTTAAATCAAGTGCTTCAAGAGTGCAATACACCCCACTTTTAATCACTATAAGGGCATCAGGCACTAATAACAGTGGTTCTCTTGAAAGAAAATTCATTATGTATTTTTTACGAAAAGATGGACAAATAAAATTTGGTGGCTCTTATACGGCTGGAACGAACGGTGGAGTGAAGCCTTTTGATGGGTCTTTATTCAATTTCAACATACATACAGATATAGATGCAGGAATAAATGATGGTTGGTTTAATCAAGGTTACAGGCTTTTAATTGAAGCATCAAGCACTAACTCTGGAAACTGGATAACCTTCACATCAATTCTTTTAAGAATGCAACATTTTAGCTAAAAATAATTTTTGCTTACATATCAATTTTATATTTGTTAATTTTGAATATGTATTTTTTTTTATTAATATGTCTCAAAAAGTTAAAATTAAAAGAACAACAAGTTCTAATGCAATGACAACAAGCAATTTAACTTCTGGTGAATTAGCTTTACAAGAAAATAACGGTTTAACAAAATTGTTTATTGGAAGCATCGGCGGAGATTCTGTTTATCAAATCGCAGGGGATGGGTATCACTTTAAATCAATTCCTTCAGGTCCAACAGCCACAAATAATGATGATTCAGGAAATTTTGCAACAACTGCCTTCGTAAAATCAAGTTTAACAAAGCAATCGGTTGGTCTTTCTAATGTTGATAATACAAGTGATTTAAACAAACCTATTTCAACCGCAACACAAACTGCTCTTGATTTAAAACAAAACACTATAACAGCAGGAACAACTTCTCAATATTATAGAGGGGATAAAACTTTCCAAACTTTAGATAAAACAGCAGTAGGTCTTTCTAATGTCAACAATACAAGTGATTTAAACAAACCTATTTCAACTGCAACACAAACTGCTTTGGATGGAAAAGAAAACACTATAACAGCAGGAACAACTTCTCAATATTATAGAGGGGATAAAGCTTGGGCTACTTTAGATAAAACAGCAGTAGGGTTAAGTAATGTTACAAATGATTCTCAATTAACAAGAAGTTCAGGTGATTTTAATAGCTTTACAAATAAATCAAGCCCTGTTACAAGTGATATTATTCTAATTGAAGATAGTGCTAATTCTAATTCTAAAGCTAGAGTTATTCTTGCTAACCTTCCTATTTCAACTGCAACACAAACTGCTTTGAATGGAAAAGAAAACACTATAACAGCAGGAACAACTTCTCAATATTATAGAGGAGATAAAACTTTCCAAACTTTAGATAAAACAGCAGTAGGTCTTTCTAATGTCAACAATACAAGTGATTTAAACAAACCTATTTCAACTGCAACACAAACTGCTTTGGATGGAAAAGAAAACACTATAACAGCAGGAACAACTTCTCAATATTATAGAGGGGATAAAGCTTGGGCTACTTTAGATAAAACAGCAGTAGG